>CAYJGS010000190.1:0-4130 GCA_964369505.1 uncultured Desulfovibrionaceae bacterium
GCATAAGACCAATCTCTCGATCGTTCTTTATGAACGCGCCGCGAAACTTTTTCATTATCTGCCTTTGCCTTTAGCTTTTTGCATAAGGTGTCCATATTGTGAAGATATGACATGCGACTCTATTTGATTCATAAAGTCCATGGCAACACCCACCATAATGAGCAGACTTGTACCCCCAAAATAGAAAGGTACGTTGAAATTCGCTATTAAAATCATGGGCAACACAGATACCAAAGAAATATATACACCGCCTGTCAAGGTCAAACGAGACAATACAGTGTCTATATATTCTTGGGTCTTTTCACCTGGGCGAATACCAGGAATAAAGCCGCCCGCTTTTTTCAAATTCTCTGCCATATCTTTTGGGTCAATAATGATTGCCGTATAGAAATAACAGAAAAAGAATATAAGTGCCACAAATATAATATTATACACTATGCTTTGCGGCGCAAAAAATGCTGCTATTTGTTGCACAAAAGGACTGGTGGAAAATTGGCCTATGGTTGCAGGAAAAAGCAAAAGGCTTGAGGCAAATATGGGGGGAATAACACCCGCAGTATTGACCCTTAAGGGCAAGTGCGTATTTTGTCCGCCCATCATTTGTCTGCCCACCTGACGCTTGGCATAATGTATGGGAATGCGACGTTGCGCACGCTCCATAAACACAATGGCCACCGTCACCACCAACATAAATACAAGCACCACCGCCGCTAAAAATATGCTCATGTCGCCAGCTTCAATAAGCGCAAACGATTGCATAATAGCGCGCGGAATCCCCACCACAATACCTGAGAAAATGATGAGCGATATGCCGTTACCTATGCCTTTTTCGGTGATTTTTTCTCCAAGCCACATGATAAGCACAGTACCAGCCGTAAAGGTAAGCACCGTAATCATGCGGAATTCAAAACCGGGTTCAAGCACTACTGCAGCTCCCGAAGGGCTACGCATGCTCTCAAGACCAACCGCAATACCAAAACCTTGAATAATGGTAATGAACACCGTTAAATAACGCGTATATTGCGTAATCTTACGTCTGCCCGATTGCCCTTCTTCTTTGGCCATGCGTTTTACACTGGGGCTTACAACCTGCATAAGCTGCATAATAATAGATGCAGAAATGTAGGGCATAATACCAAGGGCAAACACAGAAGTATTGGAAAGGCCACCACCAGAAAACATATCAAAGAGACCAAAAAGAGTACCGGACATTTGCGCAAAAAAACTTGCCAAAGCGCCAGCATCTACCCCTGGAATGGGCACATGCACGCCTATCCGATAGCAGCACAAAAGCAGAAAAGTCCAGCCAATTTTCTTCATAAGGCCGGCTTGACCTGCCATGTTATTTACCGCTCCATTTGCCATGAATGCTATCTCTTTCTTTATGCGTTAATATTTTTAAGCATAAGTTATACCCAAAAAAATTAACAAAACGTGAATAAAGCGTATTATCTATAATTTAGATCGTAGATAATACGCTTTCAATACCAACTACTCAGCTTTAACCACTTCAAACTCAGTGGCAGTACCGCCGGCTGCACGGATTTTTTCCGCAGCAGTTGCGCTAAATTTATGCGCTTCTACTTTTACAGCGCGGGCAATTTCGCCACGAGAAAGCACCTTCACAGGTTTGCCATAAGAGGCAAGACCGCGAGCGTAGATGTCTTCCAAGCTGATTTCATTTTTACCTTCAAAAGCTTCCAAGAGGCGATCTAGGTTGATCACTTCATAAGTTACCTTAAAGGGATAGTTTTTAAAACCGTGCTTAGGCAAGCGACGCTGCAAGGGCATCTGACCGCCTTCAAAACCGGGGCGAACGCCCCCGCCAGCACGTGCATTCTGGCCCTTATTACCCTTG
This sequence comes from uncultured Desulfovibrionaceae bacterium, assembly GCA_964369505.1. Classification (GTDB taxonomy): domain Bacteria; phylum Desulfobacterota; class Desulfovibrionia; order Desulfovibrionales; family Desulfovibrionaceae; genus CAYJAD01. The sequence continues at coordinate 1,859 of CAYJGS010000190.1, forward strand.
CCTGCGGTACAGCCAAGGCCGGAACCGGAGCCGCGACCCACACGACGGCGGGTTTTGCGCTCTTCCGGGAAAGGATACAAATCATGCAATTGCATTTTGAACTCCTACTAATCCGACACTAATCGACAATGGCGACCAAGTGCACAACTTTTTTTATCATACCGCGAATGGCTGGGGTATCCTTAAACGTTTTTACCATTTCACGACGCTTTAAACCTAAAGCGTCTAAAGTGGCACGTTGCTTAGGATTGCAACCAATACGGCTACGGATGAGTTTCACCTTAAGTTCAGTCATGGCTAATCCCCTACTTTCTTGGCGCTTCAAGCTTTTTGCCGCGCAACTCAGAAACACACTCTGCACTACGCAAGGAAACAAGCCCTTCTACGGTAGCGCGGAGCACATTGTGAGGATTATTGGTGCCAATGGCCTTGGCAAGCACGTCGGTTACACCAACAGCTTCCATAACGGCGCGAACTGCACCACCGGCAATGATACCGGTACCCTTGGAAGCAGGCTTTAACATAACCCGACCTGCACCAAAGTGACCAAGCACTTCATAAGGCAAGGTGCCGTCTACCAAGGATATGGTCACGCGATTTTTACGAGCGCGTTCTGAGGCCTTGCGTAATGCTTCGGGTACTTCTTGGGCTTTACCAAGACCAAAACCTACGCTGCCTTTGCCATCGCCTACAACCACAAGGGCGCTAAAGCTAAAGCGACGACCACCTTTCACAACTTTGGCAACACGATTAAGGGCTACGATCTTTTCGATTTCACCTGTTTCGTTTTGCTGTTCAATAGTTTCCTGGCGCATATTAGAACTCCAAGCCGCCCTCACGAGCACCGTCGGCCAAAGCCTTTATGCGTCCGTGATAGATATAGCCGTTGCGATCAAACACAACGGAATTGATGTTCTTTTCCTTGGCCAAACGGGCAAGTTCTTTGCCCACAAGTGCGGCTCCGGAAATATTGCAATGGGCTCCACTTTCTGTCTTTTGTAAAGACAAGGTAGAAGCTGCAACAAGAGTAGCACCCTTGGTGTCATCTACAATTTGGGCATAGAGGTGCAGGTTTGACCGATATACCACAAGACGTGGACGAGCACTGGTACCGCTGATTTTTTTGCGGATGCGCACCTTACGGCGCTGTCTGCTTTCATTTTTAGAAAGTTTCATGGTCTCACCTACTTCTTACCGCCCGACTTACCCACCTTGCGACGGATAACTTCGGTTTCGTACTTAATGCCTTTGCCCTTATATGGCTCTGGCTTGCGTATGCGACGGATTGAGGCGGCTGTTTCGCCAACCAAAACCTTGTCGATGCCCATGATGGTCAATTTTTGACCCTCTGCCGTTGCCGTAATCCCTTTGGGAAGATCCACAAGCACAGGGTGCGAAAAGCCCACACCAAGTTCCACAATATTGCCTTTAACAGCAACTTTGTAGCCAATGCCAATAACTTCAAGGGTTTTAGAAAAGCCCTTCGTTACACCTTCGATGCAGTTAGCCAAAAGTGTGCGGCGAAGACCGTGCTGTGCACGAGCTTGGCGAGTTTCTTCTTTACGGGTAAGGGTAACATTGCCAGCTTCTACTACATAATCAAGATATGCACAAAGCGGGGTTGTTAGTGCTCCCTTAGGGCCTTTTACTTCCACAACATCACTGCCAATTTTCACTTCTACACCAGAAGGAATGGCTACAGGCTGTTTTCCAATTCTAGACATGGGTCACCGCCTACCAGATTTTGCACAAAAGTTCGCCGCCCATCTTCTGATCAGTAGCGCTCATTCCGTCGAGCACACCTTTAGAAGTGGACAGGATGCAGATGCCAAGGCCATTTTGCACCTTGGGGATATCTTGACAACCAACATAAACGCGACGACCTGGCGTGCTTACTCTTTTTAAACCAGAAATAACAGCTTTACCCTTATGATACTTAAGAGTAATGGTAATGTTTCTGTCAGCAACGGCCACGTCTTCGACGTAACCTTCCTGCTTTAAGATAGAAGCTATGGCTTCTTTCATCTTTGAGCGCGGCACATTCACTTCCTTGTGCAGGGCCAAATGTGCGTTGCGGATACGCGTAAGCATATCAGCAATAGGATCTGTCAACATCGAACTCTCCTTAAATGCTGTTACCAGCTAGATTTACGAACGCCTGGCAATTCGCCACGTAGCGCCATGCTACGGAAGCAAATACGGCACAGGCCGAACTTGCGCATATAAGACCGTGGACGACCACAAATGGGGCAACGGTTATAGGCGCGGGATG
>CAYJGS010000191.1:0-1401 GCA_964369505.1 uncultured Desulfovibrionaceae bacterium
AAGCCAGCCGAAATTTATTTTCGGCGCCAGCGCTTGTACCTTTAGGTGACTTTTGTGATAACTTGTGTGCTGCAGGACGTAGCACCAAGCGTTGGACAGTATCCGTTCGCGGCGGCAATGCAATGGCGCTGTAGTAATTTTTGCACAAGCTCTGTTACCGGTAAGCCCACCACATTGGACCAAGATCCTTCAATGCGCGAAACCAAAAAAGCCCCTTGTCCTTGAATGGCATAAGCACCGGCCTTGTCCATGGGTTCTCCGGAGCGGGCGTAATTTTCAAGAATCTCTTTATGAAAATTGTGAAAATGCACTGTGGTGCTTGCGTGAAAAAGTTCTTCTCTATCACTGACACTTTGTATGTCTTTAGTAAAGCTAAGAGCAATATCTATGGGATATACAATGCTTACAGCGCTGATAACATGATGGCTTTGCCCCGCAAGGCGCATGAGCATGGCAAGGGCGTGGTCTTCGTCTATGGGTTTACCCAAGATATCATGGTGCAACGCCACCACCGTATCTGCGGCAATAACCACATGCTCTTTATGGCGTTGGGCCACAAAGTGGGCTTTGGCTGAAGCGGCACGCAGAGCATATGTTATGGGGTTTTCGTGGAGCAAGGGCGAGGGCTCAACTCCATGAGGGCACACGGTGGTGTAAGCAAAGCCAAGTTCTTGCAAGAAATGTTGTCGCCGCGGCGAGGCAGAGGCCAAGATGATATTGCGCTTACTATAAAAAAGTTTTTGCATGTTATAAATGTACCACGTCCTCTTGGGGTTTTCTTACAGGCGGTGGCGGTGCCGGAGCTTCTTCAGGAATAATATTTTTCCTGTTGGCAGGGGCATTGGGCTTTTGTGTTTTTGCAGGAGCAGCATGTTTTTGTATAGCACTTTGAGCATGATACGCAGCTTCTGCCTCAAGCCTAGCCTGCCCGACTACTTTCCAAGCTCCTTCAATTTTAGCCAAAGCAAGCCAAGATGTGATGCCGGATGGAGTGGTCACCGGGGCTACGGCCATATCCTTGGTAATTTCTTTGACTTTGGCATTGCGCAAAGAATCAGGCACCCAAGGGCAGCCGGGGCGAGCAGAATTTTGGCAAGCAATAATGAGTTCGCCACTGCTCACGCCATATTGGAAGCGCCGCATTTCTTCTCTTTGGGTTTGGGCCACACTGCCAAAAAGATTTTGTATGCCACCAAAACCAAATATCTTTCCCATCTCTTCAAACGTTTTTAAAGCGGGGTTAGACTTGGTAGCATTATTCATCAAGGCTTGGGCATAATTTGGCATATCAATTTGTGCCAAAAAGTGCTTGGCATCTCTATTTCTTAAGGCTTCAGCCATTTCCACAAGAGGTTTTTCGGCTTCGCTTGGCATGCAAGCGCTTAAGCCCATGCTGAGCAG
>CAYJGS010000191.1:1501-4121 GCA_964369505.1 uncultured Desulfovibrionaceae bacterium
GCCGCCGCGAACCCTTAAAGCGTCGCAGACACGAGCGGTAGCGAGCTTGAGTGAGCAAGGCAGGCCGGTGAAATTTATTTTCACCGGCATCTAAACCTGCCGCCGCGAACGGACTTAGAAAGCCCAAAGCTGAGTGAGTACAGCACAAGCCCCTGTGGCAATTATAGTCAAAATAAAAGCATAGCCCAAAACAGAGTTGGCCGCTTCTGGTTTGTCCATAGACGCTGCTGCAGATAAAAGCTTTGAAGGGGATATGGCACCGGCAAGCCCACCTCCAACGCCATTGGCCGCCACCAAGGTGAGGGTTGAAGCCTGCATAGATTCAGCCGCCGCCACTTGCAATTTGGTGAGCATGGCTGCAGAAGATGAGGCCGAACCGCCAATAAAGCCGGCAATGAGCCCAAGAAATGGTGTGGCTGCAGGGTATGCTGTGCCAAAAATGGCCGTGGCTTGGTGTGCTAAGGTTAATATCATATTGCTTTGTTCAAATATTTGCCATTCAGCATTTTTGCCTGAGTGGTTCATCACATAGGCTATGGCAAAAAAGACTGCTGTGGCTGCAAAGGGGCGCCAAGCTCTTTTTGCGCCTTTGCTAAAAATGGGGATAATGTTTTCTTTGGGTACACGCAAAAGAGGCAAGCAGCACACGGTGCTTACAAAAACCCAAAAATAGGCTTGCCAGAGAAAGCGTATTCTTTCCGGACTGCCGGGGATGATTTCTATGGGCATGGACCATGTGGTAAAAACTGTTTTGAAAAAGGGCAAGATTGGGCTGTTCATGATAAGTGAAAGCACAAGCAATACAATCCAAGGAGAAGCCGCACGACAAAGAGAAAAATTTTGCATGGATTGCAAATCTTTTTCGGTAAGTTGACTTTGGTCTTGAACTTTGCCGCCTGTAAGCTTCACAAAAACAAGCAACACAATAACAACAACAATACCTGCCAAAAGAGCGGTTACGGTGACAAGCCCCATTTGCGCCAAAGCCATGGCGGCAAAACCAGAGCTTAAACCGGCAAGGAGTGCTGGCCAAAAGCCTTTGAGCATAAGCTTAAAACCACCGGCCACGTGCAGGCATAAAAAGGCTATACAGGTGGAAAGCACAGGCATAAAAGCGGCTAAGGCAATGCCTGATTCTGTAAGGCCTGCTCCGGCAAATGTGGCCATAATAACAGCCGGTATACCCAACAAAGCGTACATGCAAAAAGCCAAATAACCAAGGCAAGGTAATAAAATGGCCGTGGATACAGAATAACCAAGTGCTAGCAATATGGGGGGAAAAATAGCCATAGAGGCTGCACCAAGGCCAGTGAGTAATGTGCCTATACCCACATTGATAAGCAGTACTTGCACAGCTTTTTGTTCGGGGGCTAAACTTTTTACTGTGGCGATAACTCGGGCTAAGGCGCCACTTTCCCCCATAACTGTTACTTGTATTATGCTGGTTGCAAGCACAAGCCCTACAGGCAAAGATCCCACAATGCCACTGAGTATAATTTGGGGCAAAATTTGCGGTGCTGTGTCAAAAAAGAAAACAGCTATGCATAAAGTATAGACAAGGCCTATGAGGCCGGCAATTTCTGCAGAAAGTTTGCAAAAAATGAGCAGAACCAAAACGAGCAGTAGGGGGCTTAAAGCCAAGAGTGAAGGTAATAACATGGTACAACTTTAATTTTTAGAGGTTAAAAGAATACACATCAAATAGTGAAGCTTGAAATCTAAGACCGCTGCATACCCATGCAGAGGTCTTATGGAACATTGACGCTAGTCAAAGTGACCAAAAATTAAGAGTAGGCGCAATTTATTTGCGCCGTTACACGATTAATTTTTGTGCCTTTCCACTCGAAAACTTGTTTTCGCAAGTGGCGCAAATTTACAAAGTAAATTTGAAATCTAGACCGATGCATACCCATGCAGAGGTCTTAAAATATGAAAGGTTGAATTTGTCAAAAAAAAAGCGTAAAGGCAAGAAATTAATTTTACTTATAAAAGCCATATCCGGCATGTTCTGTTGTTTATGGCTATAAAGAAAGGAAACATTATGGAAATTGTATTGTTTTTAATAGATTTTGTTTTGAATATTGATAAACATCTTTTTGCATTGGTAGAGCAGTATGGCTTATGGGTGTATGCCATATTGTTTCTTATAGTTTTTTGTGAAACCGGCCTTGTGGTCACGCCCTTTTTGCCCGGAGATTCTTTGTTGTTTGCCACAGGGGTTGTGGCCGGAGCCGGACTTTTGGGCTATGTAGAGGCCATGGGAGTGCTTCTTGCTGCAGGTATTATTGGGGATGCGGTGAATTATAACATCGGGCGTTATGTGGGGCCGGCTATTTTTAAAAAAGAAACGCGCTTTATTAAAAAAGCACATTTACTCAAAGCCAATGATTTTTATGAAAAACACGGGGGCAAAGCCATAATATTAGCGCGCTTTATTCCTATTGTGCGTACATTTGCGCCTTTTGTAGCAGGCATTGCGCTCATGCGTCCTTCTGCCTTTTTGTTTTATAATATTACAGGCTGTATTATTTGGGTGGGCTCTCTTGTAAGCGTGGGCTATTTTCTTGGTAATACGCCTTTTGCACGCGAAAATTTTAGCCTTATTATTTACGCTATTATT
>CAYJGS010000192.1:0-4113 GCA_964369505.1 uncultured Desulfovibrionaceae bacterium
CATAATCCGTTTGCTATCGCTCGAGCTTCCCGGCGGGTTAAAGTATTCGCGGCGGCGTATGAGTTTTTTTGTAAGTGGCTAAGGGGGGCTTGCAGCCCCCCTGCCGCCCTTACGATCCCGCTCCCCCCTGCTTTCGACCTACGCTTGCCATCCTTTCGTGGCTGCTTGTAGCGAGCCACTACAGGGCAGGGCGAGCCAAGGTCTCACCCTGCGGCAGCGTCACGGTCGTATATCACGCTGCATAACGGTTTTCGTAACTTAAAAAGCTTATCAGGCTCCTCTGAAAACCCAAGCTTGTTGCAAGATATAAGTGCTATTTACAAACTGCTACAACGTAACACCAAGCGTTATCTATTAGCCCACAGGAGGTGGGCTAGCCCCGCAGGGGAGCAAGCCAAAGGCAAGCATGGATTTATTCCATGCGCCGCTGACGCTTGCGATAGCTTGTGTGCTACAGGACGTAGCATCAAGCGTTATCTATTAGCCCACAGGAGGTGGGCTAGCCCCGCAGGGGAGCAAGCCAAAGGCAAGCATGGATTTATTCCATGCGCCGCTGACGCTTGCGATAGCTTGTGTGCTACAGGACGTAGCATCAAGCGTTATCTATATTGGCATACCTTATGCTAAATAGAGGTAATACATGACCCGTAAGGGAAAATTTTACCTTATTTACGAGAATTTTATGCCAAAAAACCTTTGCATCATCCACGCCAACTGCCAAGGAGACAACTTAAAAAGTCTCTTATCTGGCAGTGATTCCTTTGCAAAATTATTTACCATTGAAAAATATACCAACTATTTAAAAGAAAATATTTCTGCAAAATCCTTGGCGCAATGCAAGCTTTTCATATACCAACATATGGGCAATCATTGGCAAGAGCACGCCACGGAAGCTTTATTGCAAAAATTGCCCACTTCGTGCCTGTGTATACGCATTCCCAATATGTTTTTTAATGGATATTGGCCCTTGTGGACAAATAAAACACATATGGCCTATGGGGATATATTGTTGGAACATTTGTGCAAAAGTTCCCTCAATTTCCATGATATTTTGCATATATTTTTGCGCGGAAACCTTGCTGCTAAGTATGATTTGCAAAAATATGTGGCTTTATCTCGCGCTAAAGAAGAAGTAAAAGAGCATATGCCAAACGACCAGGGAATGAATGTGTCAAGCCTTAATATTATAGATGCTTATTGGCAAGAAGAACAGCTTTTTTATACCGTAAACCATCCTGCTGCAAGATTAAGCTTGCACGTGGCAGACAGTGTTTTGCGCTTATTGAACCTTGGGGAAGTTCCTTGTTCTTTGCGCCGCGCGTATCAAGCTCTTGAAGAAGAATTTGAACAACCCATTCACCCACAGGTGGGAAAATATTTTGCCCTGCCTTTTGCCCATGAAACACGCTTATATAATGTATACGGGCAAAAAATGACCTTTGCTCAGTATGCAGCGGCGTATGCAAACTGTCGCTTGCAAAAAGAAGCGCAAGCCATTACAGATTTTGTTGTGTACTTACATCTACTCGCAAAAAAGGCTTCTTTACATGAGCAACATGCCTAAAATTTTAGTGGTTCGCGCTTCCGGTGGCTTGGCCAACAGGCTTTTGGCTTTAACGAGCGGCATTGCTTTGGCTTTAGTTACCAAGCGCTGTCTTTGCATAGACTGGCGTGATGGTTTGTATTCTGATGATTTTTCAAATATTTTTCCTACATGGTTTTCTCTTGAGCATGTGCCGTATATGCCAGTGGAAGATGTGCTGTTGTATATGGAAAAGGGTGCCAGTGTGTATCCACCCTTTTGGCAAGAACATTTTGCAAAAACTGTGGCTGTGGAATATTTATTTGATGGCAATAACCATATGTCGCCAGAAAATATGCATATATCAAGCATTGATCAAGAAAACATGCATACCGATGCCGACATAGCTTTTTTTTGGCATTATAATGAAAAATTGTGCATAAAGCTTGCACCTTTGCTTTTGCCTTATCTGAAAGAACGTTTCGCGGAAGCGGTAAATTTACAAGCAGAAGACGTGCCAGCCTTTATTTTTCGCACATGCATTGTACCAAAAGCAGAGCTTAGCGAAGCTGCAGACACATTTTTTGCTAAGCATTTTTCAAGCTCGCCTGTGGGCATACATATAAGGCATACAGATCTAAAAAGCCCTTTGCCCCTTATGTTGGAAAAACTTTGCGCAGTGGCAAAACGTGACGAAGCGCTTTTTTTATGCACCGACAGTGTGGAAGTAGAAGATATGGTGTGTAAGCTTTTTCCGCATACCATTACCCAAAAAAAAATATTTTTGGACAGCGGCATCCCTTTGCATAGCTACGTTCCCGGCATAAGCAATGTGCAAAAAGGCCGTGAAGCCTTATTGGATATGCTTATTTTAGCAAAATGCCGTACCATCATTCGCTATGCGCCGTCTTCTTTTGCGCGCATTGCCGTCATTTTGGCCCATATGCCCAAAGAAAGTGTGCATGTGGTTCCCAAGCAAAAAACACAATAATACGTAATTTTGACTTATATACATACGCTTATGGGGTACAATTTTTTACACCACCTAGGTTTGTTTGTGTAATATGCTGTAATGTTGAATGTATTTCAGTAGATGAATGTCTTTGTAATGGCGCAAGCCTTATACTCAAGTACAAAAAATGCCAAAAAACAATTTTTCTTGTTTTAAAAAAATATATGTCCATAAAGGCATGAAAAATAATTTTATAGAAAAAAGCAAGAAATATTCACAATGAAATTTTTAGTAAAAAAGATATAAAAACAGTATATTATGGATTTTTTTGAATGGTGCTTTGTTCTGGAAGGCTTTGATGTGTGTTGAAAATAAAAAAGCAAATGTCCAAGGCAGTAAAATTTTTTTGCCGTAACGAATAATTTTGCTGTACTTCTTAAAGAAGTTGTGTCATAGCTATCCAAGTGGAAGGTTTTCTATTGACGATAAACTTAAATTAAATTTTTGGAAGGAGTTTACCATGAAACACATTCGTCTTTCTCTTCTAGCACTTGTTGCAACTCTAATCATGTCTGTACCAGCTCAGGCTTATCAAGCTGTTGGCGTACATGAGAAAGTAGTTGACGGCATTTTCATGCTCATCGACCAATCTGGTTCTATGTACATGAAGCACAAAGCCACAGGTGTGGAAAAAATCGAAATGGCTAAACAAGCTCTTGTACGCTTGAACGCCAAAACCCCTCTTTTGGGCTACCAAGGTGCTATTGCTGCCCTTAACCCTAATGCTGTTGTTATGGCTCCAGGCGCATGGGATCGTGCTGGCTGGACTGCTAAACTTAACGGTGTACGTAATGGCGGCGCCATCTATGGTCGTCTTACCCCACTTGGCAAGAGCTTCATGGCTCTTTCCGGTTCCCTTTCCCAAATGCCTGGTAGCAGTGCATTAGTGCTCGTTTCTGACGGTCATGAAAACCTTGGCGTTGAAGCTGCTCAAGCTCTTCAAGCTTTGTATGCTGCTAACCCCGGTATGGTAATGCACATCGTTTCTGTTGCTGACACCAAGAAAGGCATGGCTGTATTGAAGCAACTTGCTTCCTTGAACAGCAAATCTTTGTTTGTTGACGCACGCGATATCATCAACACCCCAGAAGCTAGCTTAGATTTCGTAAAGAAAGCTTTCTACATTCCTACCATTCCTTCTCAAGACGTACGTAGCTTGCGCTCCGTATTCTTTAACACTGCTAAGTACGACATTACCAAGGCAACTGCTGCCCGTCTTGATTTCTTAGCTGAAGTGCTTAAGACCCGTCCTGAGCTCAAAATCTTTGTAGAAGGTTTTGCTGACGTTCGTGGTGACATGGCATACAACCAAACTCTTTCCCAAAACCGCGCCAATGCTGTTAAAGATTACCTTGCCAGCAAAGGTTGCAACAACGAAGTGATCATTCAACAAGGCCGTGGCGAAACCCACATGTATCCTGGTCTTCAGTTGAACCGTCGTGCAGACATCATGATCATTTGGGAATAATTGATACTGAAACTGACCATATAAAGAACCTAGTTCTTTAGAAAAAAAACTTTAAGGGAAGGTGCGTTAAGCACCTTCCCTTAAAGTTTTTGAAGTGCTGGCTTTAGTCAG
>CAYJGS010000193.1:0-4052 GCA_964369505.1 uncultured Desulfovibrionaceae bacterium
GCTACACTACAGTGGAAATAAGTGATGGGCCCTTCACCTCTTCATACAAGCTCCTTTGCATCTCGTCATAAGTTCTTATGACGGCGGCATTGGCTTCAAAAGAGTTTTGGGCGGTGATTTGTTGGGTAAATTCGCGAGAAAGCTCCACAGTATTATTGATAATACCAGGAGGAGTATCTTGCAATGGACTTTGCCCTGGCAAGGGCAAGCTTGGGTTTGGCTCCATACTTTGCGTGGGCACAGGATCTTTTACCTGCACCTCTACCTGACCCGCAGCATTTGAACCATAGTTAAAACCTACGCTCGCAAAATCATCGGTGCTTACGTTGGCCACATTATGTGCACTTATATGCATGCCATTGGCAAAGGCATTCATTGCAGATACGTTATTATAAATTTCCATAATTCTCTCGATGGTAAGCGTAATGCTTTCTATATATATAATATATGCATCAAGCCATCATAAGCAAGCATTTATTCTTTGGGCTTCCATATTTCATATTGTTCCGCAGGCCAAATGCCCTTTGCACTTTCTGCCGGTGACGTGCTAATAAGCTCATATTCTTCCGGAAATGGCAATCCCATCTCTTGTAATACGGCAGAAGGCATATGTGTTGGGGCGTCATTAACCGGCTTCAGAATCCATGCTTTTTGTAAATCTTCTTTTGTAGCAAAAGACATAATAGTGGGAAACATTTCCTTGGGCGTGTAACGCTCTTGAATTTGCCACGTTCCTTCCATTTTAAAGCCATCAAGCACAAATAAACTGCCCGAGGTGTTAAAAGAAGTATTTATAAGAGGAGTTCCTGCTTGCCATCCATTTTCGCTGGCCGTCTTTTGTAACCATTCGACAAACAATTTACGCTCTGCATGCACAAAAATAGGCTGCGTATTGGGCCTAAGCTCTATGGGCTCCGTAAGCTCCCATAAAGCATATCCATTATGCCTAGTGGGCTCAAATATAGAATAAAATAAAGAGCAAAAAGTGGCACAACACAGAAAAATGGCTACACCGGGCAAAACAATATCTCTGCGGCAAGGCCGCATACCTAGGCAAAGACTTACAGCACACAAAGACAATAAAACGAGAGATTCTGAAGCTTTATACTCAAGACTAGTATTAGTTCCGGCATGAAACATAAAAATTGCTGCAAAAAATGTTGCCGCCAAGCCCATACTAAAGCGCACATGCTGCCATGATTTTCTCCATAAACACAAACCAATACACAACATTACAATTAAAGGCCAAAATATTAAAGATATTGTATAATTAACAATCCAAATATAGGAAGTTACTAAAGAACCACACATTATAAAACCAAAAACAGCCACAGCCAAGTGATATTTTTTCTTATGCGTTGCCCAAAGTGTCACCGCCCACAAAGGCCAAGCGGCAATGACCATGCCAAAAATAGGGAAAAAATACTGAAAATAAAAGGCTACAGTGTGTTCAAGGCTATAAGTAGTGTCCAAAAGGCCGGCATTACTAAATAATTTACTAATAGTTTCAATGCCCTCTGCCATAACAAAAAGATAAAATACAAGCAGAATGACAGCTGCTATACCTGCAAAAAATATATCAAAAATGCGTTCACGTGGGGAACGTGCATCACTACAAAAATATATCCAAAAACAAGCAAGAAGCCCCATGCCGACACTGGTGGTCGCTTTGCCAATAAAGGCCAATACTCCAAAAAAAGCTAGTAAAAACAAAGAACAAAGCTTAAAGCGCTTATTCCATATGGGGATGGCAAGCAAATGGGGTTTAACATAGGGTCTACATAATAAGGCATAAAAATTTAAAGACGTTATTATTCCGAAAAGACCAATTATGGCAACAGTATTATAGCTTGCTGTGGGCAGCCATAGAGTATAATACCCAAGCACACTCAGCCAAAGAGCAAAAAAGACAGCGCAATATATAAAAAATGAAAGTTTAACATGACGCCTGCATAACATCAAAAAACTTATGACCAGTAATTTTGCAGAAATAACAAGCGCTAAAAATGTAAAAACTCTAAAAGCATATAAGTCCTGCCCTAAAGCCATGAATATGGGGTGCAGCAAAGCTCCAAAATTAGATACTAAAGTAAATAATCGCTCAGGATAGGTAATGCAATAAAGATACATACTCTCATCAGTAAAATTAAATCCCTTATCTAAGTTTAAATACACAAGCAAGAATAAGCCTAGCGCAGATGCCATGCTTACAAAAAAACTCAAACGTGCCCAGCCGTCTTTGGTTATGGTATAAGATGTAAAAAAAGATTTGACCATGGAGCAAAGCACCTCTAATTGTGAAATAGACCGTTGAAAAAAGGTTAAGCTGTAAAAAATATTTTCACTGTTTTCGTACAAGCTGTTGGCAACTTATTTAAAATCTTATGATGTTTATTATATTTTTTTAACTTATGTCAAGTTGCAAATTTGTACATTTTCGACCTATTATCATGCCTATAAAAAGGGATTTAGCGTCTTATTTTTTACGGAAACCGCGTTTTTTACGCAAAAACTGTTTCAAACGTGATGCGCTTACACAAAATACGCAGACCTTTGTGTTTGCGTTTTTTTTGCTTCTATAGTACAAGGCTGACACTTCACTAAAAGATACGCTCAACAAGAAAAGCAAAATATTTGCATTATATATAGGCATTTTTTTAGCCTTGCGAAGTGGATAATTATAAAAAACTGCAAAAGTACTCAACATGTCGGATACTATCAAACAATTTTTTTTCTATATAATCATAGGAGCAAGCGGTGTAACTATTGATTTTGCTTGTTTTAATTTGTTAATTTATTGCAATGTCCATTACATGTTAGCAAACTGCATTTCCGTTTCATCCGGCATTATCAATAATTTTTTTCTTAACAGAAAATTTACTTTCAAAAAAAATGACAAATCTGTACAAAGATTTATATCATTTTTTTTAGTGGGCTCTTTTGGTTTGCTACTTTCTTCGCTCATTTTATTTATCAATCAAAATTATATTCATATGAATGTAGTTTTTGCAAAAATTATATCTATTGTACTCATAGCCTTGATACAATTTACCCTCAATAAATTTATTACTTTTGCATAACTTGTGGAGCAAAATATGTTTGATTTAGTGGTTGTTATACCAGTGTATAACGAAGATGAAATCATTTTAGATGTGATAAACGATTGGAAAAGCACCCTTGAAAAATTAAATATAAATCACTGTATTAGCGTATACAATGATGGTTCAAAGGATAATACCCAACAAGTTTTAGACGCAGCTTTTGGTGAAGATGCTGCAGTACATTTGATACACAAAGAAAATTCTGGGCACGGGCCTACTATTTTGCAAGGGTATTTGGCATATGCTCAAAAAAGCCAATGGCTTTTTCAAGTAGATTCTGACAATGAAATGCCGGCCAGTGAATTTGTTTCTTTATGGAATGCACGTGAAAATTATGACTTTTTGCTTGGGCGGCGTGAAGAAAGAGAACAAGCCCTTTCCAGAAAATTGACCAGCCTTTTTTCACGCTTGACGGTAAGGGTGTTTACACAATCATCCTGTTACGATGTAAACTCGCCGTTTCGTCTCATGCGTAGTGAGCGCTTCGCTGCATTTTTGCCATATCTACCTTTAGATACCAGCACACCCAACGTCATACTCTCAGGCCTTGCCGGAATATACAAATTGCGCATAGCAGAATTTCCCGTTAAGCACACCAACCGTACCACAGGAGAAGTATCCATAAAAAAATGGAAGCTTTTTAAATTTGCCGTTAGAGCTTTTTTCCAAACTATGTCGGTGCTAGCTAAGGTTCGCTTAAGAGGCTGTTGAAAGTTTATATGACAAACTGACAAAATCTTGCTTTCAATTTAATAACAAAACCCATAATGCAAAAAGACTTTGTGATATGTACAGAGAAAAATTCAAGACTTGGATTTTCAGGCTTTAGAAAGGTGTTATGAATAGTATTTTTTAAAGACCTTAAATGCGGCAAAATTTATATTTCAAAGATAAGCTGTTGCCGCCATTAAAGTTTTTTTTGGAGGGGGTCTGGGGGAACACTTTTTTGTT
>CAYJGS010000194.1:0-4043 GCA_964369505.1 uncultured Desulfovibrionaceae bacterium
CAAAAATATGCCCATTTTTTTGCATATGCACTAAGGCATAAGCAAGGAATTTTAAAAAGCTTATGGAGCTGCTTTTAAAAGTTCTTCATTTGAAAGGCGCACTGTGTGGTCAGGGTTTGTATAGACAAACTTTACAATGCCTTTGGCATCAGTGATAAGTACCGTTGGAACAGGCAAATTATGGTGCTTTTGTCCGCTGGCTTTTTCAAGATTTACATTATATTTATTAAGATAGGTGTTAACTGTTGCATAGTCTAGGTGAAAAGCAACACCAAGAGCACTAGTCAATTCTAATGTGCTGTCTGAAAAAAGAGGAAAATCAAGTTTTTTGTTGGTGTGCATTGCTCGTAAGCCTTCAGGAAGATCAGGGCTGATGGCTAGAACCGTATACCCGCGTTTTTGCAAAGTAGGAAGCAGTGTATTTATCCCCGCTAACTGCGAGGCGCAGAATCTTCACCATGAGCCTCTATAAATAATAAGTACGGCGGGCTTGTTTTGCAAAACAGCATGTAAGGTTGTGGCTTTATTTTCCATATCAAGAAGAGGGCCGTCAGGTAGGGCACTGCCAACTTTGATAGGAATTATTTTATCTGCCGACACGGCCACATTCATGCCGTTTTTTTCTTTTGCCAAAGCTTCGGGTACACTTCCAAAAATTAAAGTAAAAATCATGCAAGAAAAAATAACCATGCATGATAACACTTTATTATGCGTGATTATAAAATCTTTTTTGGCACTTTTCATAAAACGCTCCTTTGTGTGGTATATGTAGCATAGAATGTATCAATTCTTTTGAAAAATACATATATCGAATAAAAAGGCTTTACACAATAATTTTGAGTATATGATATTTCAATACGCTGTTAAACCGCGCCAAACGCAAGTAATACCGCCGCCTGCAATAATAAGTAATACGGCAAGTTGGAATGTTTTTTGATTGATTTTTTTACCAAAAGGAGTTGCGCTCATAACCCCAAGTATGGCAGCAATGCTGCCTGAAATGGCAAGTTCTATAATTTCAGCTGTATAGAGCCCTGCACTGGCTTGAAATGTACAAGCTACCAAAAAGGCAAGCGTTCCAAAAACACTCATAATGCCTATGGCTTGGGCCGGTGTCCAATTAAGTTGCAAAGCATAGGCTGCTAAAGGTGGATTTCCTATGGAAATGGACGTATTAAGAACCCCCGAACCAAAGCCCACCAATATACTTTTAAAAAGACTTTCTTTTCCTTGCACAAAAGTCTTTTTAGAATGCCAAAGCTTTAAATATACAAAAAAAAGCATGGCTGAACCGGCAAGTAATTGTATGTATTCTGCTTTTACGTGGAGTAGTAAGTTTACGCCCACAAAAGCTCCGGGTACAGCCCCTATAAGAAATCTTTTAACAATAGGGTATGAGCAGTCTTTGTGGTATAGCCAAGCCATGTATATTGTGATGACTGTGCATACAAGGCAAGCCACGGGAAAAAGAGTGGTTGAAGTCATGAAACCTGAAAGAACAGGTATGGCAAGCATGCCGCCCCCCATACCGCTAAGACCAGTAATAGCACCGGCCAAAAACCACGTAACCCAAAAAATAATATCAAATATTTCCATAGTGAAAGGGGGTCTAAATCAAATTGCTGCAAATGTCAATGTGTCAAAAGTTTATTAAAATGAATACTTAAAGCTTAATGTGGCTTTCCAGGCAGCCTTGGTATTAAGGCTATTTTGATTGGAATTACCATATCGACCCCATACATCTTCATGGAGCATAAGGTGTATATAACCTAGCTCAAGGCCCATTTCGAGATGATTTGTTACTTTATAAAAGGAGTCAAAATTCAATTCAATACCCGTATCTGCCGTGGTTAAATATGTTCCTAGGCTATTAAAGTCTGTATTATTTCGCCAAAGTGTACCATTATTGACATTGCTTCTGCCAGTTATATAGTCGGCCATTTTTGTGGAATTAGTTCCCCCAAAATAATGTAAACGAAAAATATGGCGTAAGTCTTCAAGAAAAGACATATTTTTTAAGCGAAAACCAATTCCCCATGTGGATGTGGGATTTGTTCCCAAAATGCCTTTTCCCCCGCCTACTGTAGAACTACCGCGATAACCAAAACTAGATAAGGCATTAGGAACGCTATTCATGGTATCAAGATAGGGTAGGCGTTCAGAACCATTGATAATATCGCCATCATCACCGCTAAAATACCAAACATAAAGACCCGGAATGCCCCAGTTAAGTTTATATTCT
The DNA here is from genome assembly GCA_964369505.1 of uncultured Desulfovibrionaceae bacterium. GTDB lineage: Bacteria > Desulfobacterota > Desulfovibrionia > Desulfovibrionales > Desulfovibrionaceae > CAYJAD01. The sequence continues at coordinate 2,243 of CAYJGS010000194.1, forward strand.
GCCAAAATCATGGCGTACCAACCTTGTCGGTTGAGTTCGTCCTTATCAGTTATAACAGCACCATAACTAGCATCAAAAGCAAAATTCCATGGAGAATTGCTTTGAAAAGAGCTGGCAATTCCCCCCATAGCAATGTGGTATAATTATTAGACAAAGGATAATTGCTCTGAGAGCTAAAGGCGGCAGGTAATATACCATCACGGATTTGAAATGCGGCTAAGAGTTTATGTTGATTGGGATTTGTTTGCAATGGCCCAGCTATAACATTACTTTCACCATGTTGAAATATAAGTGTATTTTGTCCCATGCCACCAGCCATAAACCACGGGGTAATACGTAATCCTGCATAAGAAATGGGCAAGGAAAGAAAGCCCAAGTCAAGATTATCATAGGCATTAGCTGTATTATTGCCGCCTGTGGCCCAATTAAGTCCACCGCTATAATTGTCGTTATAGGGGCGCATCCAAATGCCTGTTAAGGCTACATATTCATTTAAAGTAAATTGGCCACAATACCCGTAACATCATGGTTGAAAACGGGGCTGGACATGGCAAAGGCTGGTAAAAAAATGGGTTGTAAGCCCATGCGCAGGTTGAGTTTAGTATTGGGCACCAGTCATTCTACATAGGCACTTAATATGCCTACTGCAGCTTGGCTGTCTGCGCCCAATGCGCCGCCATATGTGGCATGACCAAAGCGCGGTGTACCTATATCAATCCACAAATGAGCTCTTAAGTTTTCTGAAGCAATGGCGTCTAAGTATAAAAAATACCGTAACACTGCATCAAAAGAGTCGCGATTATTACGCACTGCAGACCATTGTTGACCATGCACATGATTGCCATGCCGGTCGGTGCGCATAAAGTTTCCGCCGTCTACATTTTCAAAATATTGTGAAAAAATTCCTCGTATTTTAAATTCAAGAGCATTACCTTGTAAGGGGGTACATATGCAAGTTACGATGATGCATATACTAAGCAAGAGAATTTTTTTCATATTTTTTCTTATGCATGTGCTTTTGATACATATCTGATTCTGAACGTTTATATAATGAAATAAAATCAGTACCGTCCTTGGGATATAAAGACATGCCAATACTGCCTGTCATATGAACATTATGCCCGTTTGCAGAATATTCTTTGGTAAGTAATTTTTCAATGACGTGCATTTTATCTTTCGCCACTTGTACATCTTGTATACTTTTTAGAAAAACAAGAAATTCATCACCGCCAATTCTGCCAATAATATCTATTTCTCTAAAATTAGCATAAAGATCTTGTACAATGTTTTTAAGAACAGTGTCGCCAAAAGTATGACCAAAAGTGTTATTAATGTTTTTAAAGTTATGTATATCAAAAATAAAGAGTGCGTGTGTTTCTTGGTTATGGGTTTGGATGTAATCCTCTATAAGAATTTCAGTGGTAGCTTTGTTATAGCATTGTGTGAGATCATCCACATGAAAAAGTGTGGAGAACTTTTTTTGCTCATCAATATCTACAACCTTGCCTATGGCAAAAAGGAGATTGCCTTCTTTATCTTTTAAGATTTTATACGTAATTCTAAAGTAGCGTGCTGTACCGTCAGGAAGATAAAAACGCATTTCGCTCGGGCAATGCTCGCCCTTGGCAAGATTTGCGCAAGCGCGCATAAACTCTTCCATGTCGTCTTCATAAATACGTTTTTCTTGTATGAAAGTTTCTGGAAAAAGAAATTTTTCTCGCGGTAATCCAAGCTCTGCATAATCTTCCCCAAAAAACATCATTTGTCTGGTTTTATAGTTAAATGTCCACAGCCATTCGCC
>CAYJGS010000195.1:0-744 GCA_964369505.1 uncultured Desulfovibrionaceae bacterium
AATATACAGAATTTTATAAATTTCTTACCTATGACAGCCAAGACCCCATAGATACCTTACATTTTTCTGTGGATGCGCCTGTGCAATTTAACGCCTTGCTTTTTATGCCCCAAAAACAGCTAGACCTTTTCGGTACTGGCCGTGACCGTTGGGGGCTTGATCTTTATGCTCGCCGCGTCTTGATAATGCGCGAAAACAAAGAGCTTTTGCCCGAATATTTAAGCTTCTTTAAAGGAGTGGTAGATACAGAAGATTTACCCTTAAATATTTCACGCGAAAATTTGCAAGAAAATATTGTTTTGCGCAAGATCCAACAAACCATTGTGAAGCAAAGCCTTAACCATTTGGAAAAACTTGCCGATGATGCCGAAAAATATAATGATTTTTGGCATGCACATGGGCGCATTTTCAAAATGGGCTACAATGACTTTGTGAACCGTGAAAAAATTTCCACTCTATTGCGCTTTAATTCTTCTTTACACGATGACGACAAGGGGCTGACGTCGCTTGATGCCTATATGGGCAGAGCCAAAGAAGGCCAAAAAACCATTTGGTATGTGGCAGGAGCCAGCCGCGAAGCCGCACGCTTAAACCCGCACCTAGAAGTTTTCCGCAAAAAAGGCCTTGAAGTTCTCTATTTAACAGAACCCATTGACGAATTTGTTATGGAAGGACTTTCTAAATATAAAGAATGGGATTTAAAAGCTGTAGAACACGCCGACGATGCCGTGCTCGATTCTTTTG
>CAYJGS010000195.1:754-4018 GCA_964369505.1 uncultured Desulfovibrionaceae bacterium
CTCTACAGAGGCACCCAAGGTAGCGCCTTTAGATGAAAATGACGTAAACAATTTTGACAATTTACTCAAAGCCATGAAAGACATCTTGGGTGATAAAGTCACCGAAGTGCGCGTTTCGCACCGCTTGGCCGACAGCCCGGCCTGCCTTGTGGCGCCAGACGGCGGCATGACCAGCTCCATGGAAAAGCTCATGCGCGTTATGAATAAAGACGATTCTGTGCCGCAAAAAATTATGGAAGTGAACCGCGACCACCCCATGCTGCGCAATCTCATGCGCATTTATAAGCACGATGCCAATGACTCTTTACTTACGCATATGGTCAATGGTCTGTACGACACAAGCCTTTTGCTTGACGGCTATTTAAAAGACCCACACGAATTTGCTGCTAGGTCTAATGCACTTATGGAACAGGCCAGTGCATGGTATGCTGAATTGAAAATTCGCTAATAGGTTGTTCCCTAGCCCGCAGGACGCGGGCTAGCCGCGCAGCGCTTGTGCCCTTGGGTGGAGCAAAACAAAGGCAGCCGAAATTTATTTTCGGCGCCAGCGCTTGTACTTTTAGGTGACTTTTGCGATGGCTTGTGTCGCACAGGACGTAGCACCAAGCTATCTAGAAATTTAAAATATTATAACAAATTTACCCCTTGACTTGTTCAAGCGGTACTATATCCAAAGTATATCCCAAAGGATGCAAAAGCTTAATTATAGTACTAAGTTGAGGACTACGAGTTCCGCGTTCAAGGCGAGCAATAACAGGTTGCTTTACTCCTGATTTTTCTGCCAAGGCGCGTTGACTTATACCTTGGGCATCTCTTGCCTCAATGAGTTTGCCAATAAGCTTAACCCGCACATCACTTTCGGCTATTTCTTCTGGCGTATAAAGCTCTTGCCGTAAATCGGCCCACGATGTGCCCTTAGGGCTGATGCTTTGTTTATTATTCATGGTCTTTATTCCTTGCTATATAATCGTTACGATTGCGCTTTGCCTGTTCAATTTCCTTGCGTGGTGTTTTCTGCGTTTTTTTTATAAAATGGTGCAACATCACAAAACAATCGTCAGCAAAACTAAAGAAAAGTACTCTATCACTGGTTGGTCGAATTTCCCATATTTCATCTTCGAGATGCCGTATGTAAGGCATTCCAAGTGCTAAACCGTGCACAGCCAATGCCTCAAAATAATCATTAAATTTATTTATGCGAATACGAGCATTCTTATTATTTTCGGCTTGCTTTTTAAGTTGTTGCAAAAGATCTGTTATAGGTTCTTTACCTCGTGCGTTTTTGTACATTCTTATGTCATACATATGTTCCCCTTACCACTTTGATAATCAAAAAGTTATCACACGTCAAGCCTACTTTTTTTCCACAAAAAACATGAGATATAAAATGCAAAAAAGCGCAGGAGCTGCCGTGTATAATGTTTTTATCATTATTCTCAGGCTTTTTAAAAAGTGTGAGATGCGAGGAAGACGATTTTTTTTGCGAAGGGCGCGTATCAAAACATACGTAACCGAAGCAAAAAACGAGTCTGACAAAGCAGATTGCACTTTTTAAAAAGCCTGAAGGCGTCTGCGCTTTTTTAATTAACCAAGCAGATAATGCTTTTTCAGCCGATTATCCGCCGAATTTATCGATATAGCCTTGTATAACAAGGCCTAAAATAATAATGGGCAAAATATACGAAATATAAAAACGTAACCATGAGGGGAAGCGTACGCCTTCGCCGGCATTGGCTTCATCTACAAAACCTTTCCAGCCCCAGCCACGTTTAGTGGTACAAAAGAGCAAGAAAAGCAAACCGCCCAAGGGCAATAAGTTGTTGCTGACAATAAAGTCTTCTAAATCAAGTATGCCTGTGCCCTTACCAAGAGGTTCAAAGCCCGACCATAAATTAAAGCCAAGAATGCACGGAATGGACAAAACCCACAAAGCGACACCATTAAGGAGAGCGGCTTTGCGTCTGGTCATGCCCCACACGTCTATGGCATAACAAACAATATTTTCAAACACGGCAATAACAGTGGAAAGAGCGGCAAAACTCATGAAAACAAAGAATACCGTACCCCAAATTTGTCCACCGGCCATGGTATTGAAAATATTCGGTAAGGTGATAAAGAGCAATCCCGGCCCTGCATTTGGTTGCACATCAAAGGCAAAACACGCAGGAAAGATAATAAATCCGGCCATAAGTGCTACAAAAAGATCAAGCCCTACAATATATAAGGCTTCACCTGTGAGGCGGCGCTCTTTGTTTAAATACGAACCAAACACACACATACTGCCTATGCCTATGCTTAAAGTAAAAAAGGCTTGGTTCATGGCGGCACTGAGCACTGCCCAAATGCCTGTTTGTTGGATTTTATCTACATTGGGTGCTAAATAAAAAGTAACGCCTTCAGCAGCACCTTCAAGGGTGACAGAACGCACAGCAAGCACTACCATGAGCAAAAGCAATAGACTCATCATCCATTTTACAGAGCGTTCAACACCGCCTTGCAAACTTTTGGCACAGGCAAAAACACCAATAGCCACGGAAACTGTCATCCAAAAAGTCATGCCCGTGGGATCTGCCAGCATGCCGCCAAAGGTTTCCCCAAGCTCTGGAGGGGTAAGGCCTGTTAATTGGCCGGAAAGCATTTTCCAGCAATAAGCGAGCATCCAGCCTGTGACGGTGGTATAAAACATCATAAGCAAGTAACTGCCTACAAGGCTTATCCAACCAAATTTGTGCCAAGATGTGCCCTTGGGCTCAAGGGTTTTAAATGCAGCCCCCATGTTGAGTTGTGCGCCTCTGCCTACAGAAAATTCCATAACAAGTATGGGCAATCCTACAAAGAGTAGGAAAAAAATGTAGAAAAGCACAAAAAGAGCGCCACCGTATTCGCCAGTAATATATGGAAATCTCCACACATTGCCAAGGCCTATGGCGCAACCTGCCGACAATAAGAGGAAGCCTAAGCGACTTCCAAGGGTTTCGCGTTGTGATGTTTTCATGTTGTCTATTAGAGCATAAAAATACTATTTCGTCAAGCGTCTGCATATAAGTTTATGCTATTGTAATAACTTACACTTGATTATGCAAAGTAATGCCGTTTTCTATGCCCATTTAATCTTGACTTCTTGGCCATGTGGGGCATACTGCAGACTTGCAACCATAACAGTGCATAAAGGGCACCAACACACAATAACACTGTGCAGACCCCTTAAAGACACTATACGACAAAAAAATACATACGGAAGGTACTATGCTTAATACTTTTTCA
>CAYJGS010000196.1:0-4011 GCA_964369505.1 uncultured Desulfovibrionaceae bacterium
AAATTGCGCCTACTCTTGATTTATCGATCGTGCTGACTTTGTCAGCACTCTGAAAAAAAATTAGCATAATTTTTTTTTTTTTGCATTTTTACTGTTGACATATGTAATAATATTTCGCATGTGTAACACGAAGCATTCTTTCACCAACAGCGCTTTTTTTGTGTGAATAATATACGAAGGCTAACACAGTAAATAGTAAATTTAACATATTCTTAAGCGCAAAACATAGGAGAAGCATTATGGGCGCAGTAACAATTACTGCATCGTGGTGTAAAGGTTGTGGCATATGCGTAGCATTTTGCCCAAAACAAGCTCTGAGTCTTGTAAAAGATAAGGCCGTGCACGACAATGACAAATGTATTGTTTGTGGCATGTGTGAGCTGTATTGTCCAGACCTTGCCATTATTGTAGACAAAAGCCAAAAGCCTAAAAAGGCTAGTAAGGAATAGGTAAACGCATGAGTAAAGAAAATATTTGCTTTGTGCAGGGCAACGCAGCTTGTGTTGAAGGCGCACTCTATGCGGGAGCCAGCTTCTTTGCAGGTTATCCCATTACACCTTCCACAGAAATTGCCGAGGCTATGGCAGAAAAACTACCAAAGCTTGGCGGCACATTTATCCAAATGGAAGATGAAATCGCTTCCATGTGTGCTGTTTGCGGCGCATCTTTAGCCGGTGCAAAATCCATGACTGCCACCAGCGGCCCTGGTTTTTCCTTAAAGCAAGAAGCCATTGGCTATGCTTGTATGGCAGAAATACCTTGTGTTGTGGTTAACGTGCAGCGCGCAGGCCCCTCCACCGGCCTTGCCACCAAGGTGGCTCAAGGCGATGTGAACCAAGCCCGTTGGGGCACACATGGCGATCATAGCATTGTAGCCCTTACCGCATCGTCCATCCAAGACACATTTGATATCACCGTAGACGCCTTTAATATTGCCGAAACATATCGTACACCTGTTATCATCTTACTTGATGAAATAGTTGGCCATATGCGCGAAAAGCTTGTTATTCCACCAAAGGGTGAAATTGAAGTGGTTGACCGCTTACGCACTACGGTAAAAGAAGGGTTTAACTATCACCCTTATTTGCCACGTGAAGACGGCCGCTTGCCCATTTCTGACTTTGGCGGTATTCACCGTTATAATGTCACCGGCTTATATCACGATATCTTTGGTTTCCCAACGGAAAACCCAGATCAGGTGAGAAGACAAATATACCACTTGGTAGACAAAATCGAAAACAGAGCGCATAAGCTTGCTCGTTGGAAAGAATATCATCTTGAAGATGCTGAGCATATCATTGTTTCTTACGGTTCTTCTGCCAGAAGTTCACGCGAACTTGTGGAATCTCGCCGTATGAAGGGTGACCGCATTGGCCTTTTAGAATTGCAAACCATATGGCCTTTCCCAGCCCAAATAGTGCGCGAAAAAACAAAAAATGCCAAAAATATCTTTGTGGTAGAAATGAATATGGGACATGTAAAAGAACAAGTAAAGCATTGCGTTGTTAAGCCTGAGCGTGTTTTCCTTGTAAACCGCTTAGACGGCTTGCTTGTAAGCCCCGAAGACATTGGAGCTGTTATGCGTACTATCGAAGGAAGGGGGTTCTAAAATGTCTATAAGAGATTATATTCGCGAGCGCTCTTTTCCGCATATTTGGTGCCCAGGCTGTGGCCACGGTACCATTATGAATGGTATATTGCACGCTGTGGAAGATCTTGGCTATAACAAATCTGACATGTGTATGGTTTCCGGCATTGGTTGTTCTGCCCGTATTTCAGGCTATTTAGACTTCCACACCATGCACACCATGCACGGACGCGCCTTGGCTTGTGCCACTGGTTTAAAACTTACCAACCCTAAATTAAATATCATTGTGCCCATGGGTGATGGCGATGCCACAGCCATTGGCGGTAACCACTTTATTCATGCTTGCCGTCGTAATATCAATATGACAGCCATTGTTATGAATAACCGCATTTATGGCATGACCGGCGGCCAATACTCTCCCCTTTCAGGCGAAGGTACCTTGGCAACCACTGCTCCCTATAAGAGCATAGACCCTGCTTTTAATATAACAGACCTTGCTCTTGGAGCCGGTGCTTCTTTTGTGGCCCGTACTTCGGCTTTCCATGTGAAAGAAATCCAAAGTGTATTGAAAAAAGCCTTTGAGCACAAAGGGTTCTCTGTTGTTGAAATCATGTCTCAATGCCCAACGTATTTTGGTCGCAAAAACAAAATTGGTGGCGCCATTGAGCTTTTGGAATTCTACCGTGACAACACAGTGCCCATTGGCTCTAAAAAGTTGGAAGAAAACCCAGATCTCATCCAAAGAGGCATCTTCCGTCAAGAAGAAAGACCAGAATATTGCGAAGAATACGCAAAACTCGTTGCTAAGGCTCAGGGGTAAATCATGGAAAAACATAACTTTTTAATGTCTGGTTCCGGTGGGCAAGGTGTCATATCCATGGCTATCCTTTTGGCTGACGCAGCTGCTATTTACGAAGGACGCAATGCCCTCCAATCGCAGTCTTACGGCCCAGAGGCGCGCGGTGGTGCTACTCGTTCAGACGTTATTATATCTGACGGTCCCATTTACAACCCAAAGGTTGTGCAACCCCATTACCTTGTGGCGCTAACTAACGAAGCCATGGGTAAGTATTTGCCCCTCATCCGTCCGGGTGGAGTGTGCTTATACGACTCTGACCTTGTGGTTATTGACCCACGCGTGGACGCTTTGCGCAAGCCTTTGCCCATGTATCAAGCGGTTATGGACACCCTTGGCAAGCCACAAGCCTTCAACGTGGTAGTGCTTGGAGCACTCATCACCATAACCCAAATTGTGTCTAAGCAGTCTTTGGAAAAGGTGCTTACAGCCCGATTCCCCAAGGCTTTCCACGAAAACAATTTAATAGCTCTAAATCTTGGCATTGATTTGGCTAAAACGTTAGAAGACTAAAGCTTACATGATAAAAGCCCTTGAATGTTTTATTCTTGGGCTTTTTTTATATAAAACCTCTGTACTCCTCTGTCACCACATGAGGCGTAGAGGGGTTTTGATTGATGGCAAAAGGCGTATACAAAAAAAATTTTTACCTAAGGTATCTTTATGAACATTCATGAGTATCAAGCCAAAGAATTGCTTGCCGCATATGGTGTGGCCGTGCCCAAGGGTGGTGCTGCTGCCACTGTAGATGGCGCCCTTACTGTTGCAAAAACACTACCTGGTCCCGTTGTTGTAGTTAAAGCACAAATCCATGCCGGCGGCCGAGGCAAAGGCGGCGGCGTTAAAGTGTGCAAAACCCTTGATGAAGTTAAAGAAGCAGCCAGCTCTATTTTGGGAATGCAATTGATAACCCACCAAACAGGCCCAGAAGGTCAGCTTGTTAAAAAAGTTTGGGTAGAAGACGGTACCGACATTGCCAAAGAATTATACCTTGCCATAGTTCTTGACCGTGGATCTGAATGCTTAACCATTATGGCTTCCCCTGACGGGGGCATGGATATTGAAGAAGTTGCCGAAAATCATCCTGAGCGCATCTTCACCACCCGCCTTGACGGCGCCCACCAAGTTTGGCCTTTCCAAGCTCGCCAATTGCTCTTTGGTTGCGGCTTAACCCCTGCTCAAGTAGGTCAAGGTGTAAGCCTCATCACCAACTTGGTAAAACTTTGCGTAGAAAAAGACGCCACCCAAGTGGAAATAAACCCCTTGGCCGTCAACGCCGAAGGTAACCTTGTGGCCCTTGATGCTAAAATGAATTTCGACGAAAGCGCCTTAAAGCGTCACCCCGACATCCAAGCCCTTGAAGACCCGGACGAAGCCGATCCATTAGAACTTAAAGCTGCGCAACTTGGTGTTAACTATGTGCGCCTTGACGGTTATGTGGGCACCATGGTTAACGGTGCCGGCCTTGCCATGGCCACCATGGACGCCATCAAAAATGCCGGCGCTGAGCCTGCCAACTTCCTTGACGCCGGCGGCGGTGCCAATGTGGAAATGGTGAAAAAAGGCT
>CAYJGS010000197.1:0-327 GCA_964369505.1 uncultured Desulfovibrionaceae bacterium
CGCAAACGTCGCTTGCGCCGAAAATATATTTCCGGCTGGCTTTGGTTTGCTCCGCCCAAGGGCACAAGCGCTGCGCGGCTCGCCCACTTCCTGTGGGCAGGCTACTAAACTTTATATAGATGTGCTTGGTCGCACTTTGCGTAAAATGCTATTTATCAGAAATTTGTTACAAACAATTCATATAAAAATTTTTGTCAGATATTGCCTTAACACGGTGAACGAAGACAATTTTTCCGCTGTAAATTCAACAGATTGTCCGGGAGAAACCAATTTTTCCAAAGGCAATACATGCATATCTTTACCTAAAAACGGTAACAATAAAAGTTT
>CAYJGS010000197.1:337-4008 GCA_964369505.1 uncultured Desulfovibrionaceae bacterium
GTTTGTGCTGCGCAATACGACCCACACGAACAGGCAACTTTTGTAAACGCAAGTTATAACCATGAATATAGATTTTACCGTCTCTAAAAATCATATCTTGCCCATGTTCCACATCGTGGGGCAATCCGGCACCAAAATCTTGATATATGGTAGATAAAAGAATTATTTCACCATGTTGAACATCAAACCATTCTTCCACTGGAGTCAAAGCCACAGAATGGGTAAAAAGTATTCCAAATTGCCGTGCCCCCCAAAGAGGAATTACCACAAGCACTTCTCCTGTGGCAGACTTACCAAGCAACCATTCTTGCTTATAAAGCCCCCCTAAACACAGGCTCAGCACAAGGCTTATAAATAAAAAAATACGGAGTTTGCGCATATGTTTCCTTACAATATTACAACATTACGCAAAAAAAGAGCGGCAAGGTTCATCCATGCCGCCCTTACAATAACTATTTCAAGGCACCCTTTTCTTTCAAGAACTTTTCAGCTCCGGGGTGGAAAGGAATGGTTATGCCATCGCTAACTTTTTCAAGCATAATTTCTTCACCCTTTTTGTGGGCTTTGGCCACATCGCCAACATTGTCAAATAAAAGCTTAGTAATACGATAAGCATCTTCATCAGACATATCTTTATTTACAACCAAGATAGCCTGCACAGACAAGGTAGGCACAGCAGCCGTTTGCCCCTTATACGTATTAGCAGGAATGGCGTCTTTCACAAGATAAGGAAATTTCGCTACAACAGCGTCGCTCTTTTCACCATCAAGAGCCACAAAGGTGACATCCTGAGCGGTGGTAATATCTTGGATGGCAGGGTTAGGTGTACCGATAGTGAAAACAAAGCCGTCAATGGCACGGTCTTTGAATTGGTCGGCTGTCTCACCATAAGGTAAAAACACAGGTTCTACATTCTTATAGTCTAATCCATAAAATTCAAACATTTGGCGACAGTTAGCTTCGTTACCGCTACCGCGTGCCCCCACAGAAACTTTCTTTCCCTTAAAATCTTCAAGCTTCATTACGCCGCTGTCCTTGCTGGCAACCACGTGTACATATTCTGGGTATAAACGGGCTATAGCGCGTACATTTTCAAGCTTATTTTTAAAAGGAGCCAAACCATTATAAGCTGCGTGAGCTATGTCATTTTGTAAAATAGCTAAATCCACTTCTTTAGCTTCGATAAGACGCATGTTTTCGCCGGAAGCACCGGTGGTTTGAGCTGTTACAGAATAAGCTCCATCACTTTTAGAACTTAAAACTTGGCTGATAGCACCACCCAATGGATAGTACACACCAGCTGTACCGCCGGTGCCCATGGTAAGATGCTTTACCGATGCGGCAAAAGCCATGGAGGAAGATAAAACAAGAGCGGCAGTAAGCGTAAGCAATAAGGCACGTTTCATAAAAAAATCTCCTCAAAGTAGTATGTTATACAACAAAAAAAATGAAAAATAGAGTATAAAAGAAAGCTAAGAAGCACAAAAAAAGAACAGCTTTGCCGTATACTCCTCGCCATTATTGTTGGTATACTACAAAACTCTTCCCTTGGCAAGAAATCTTCGCTTTTTATACATACTATTCAGGAAAAGCCAATTTCAATGCACTTTTAAGAGCATCAACAGAGTAAATATCTCGCAAAATGATAGGACTTTGTGCCTGAGATCCGCTTGTAAAAATTGCTGTAAGCGGTATGCTACTGCTGCCTAATGCCTGCAACAAAGTCTCTGCTGCGGCATTATCATGAGTTATGTCCACACGCACCAAGGTTAGGTCATAACGCTTTTGTATGTCTTGCAAATTTTCCTCGGTAAGCACAGTTTTTTCTAAGAATTTACAATTGGGGCACCAATCAGCCGTAAATTCCACGAGCATATTTTTTTTACCCACATGCTCTTGGAAGGTATGTGCCGAAAATTCCTGCCACATAACCTGAACAGGAATCTCAGGTCTGGCCACATACATTACAGCCATAAGCATGCCGGATATTAAAAGACTTCCTAGCATGTATCTACGCCACGCAGGCGCGCGCAAATCTCCATAATTGCCCCATATCCAACCAAGCACAGCCACCATAAGCAAAGAAAGCAACATGGGAAAAAGCATTCTTTCTGGCAAAATAGTTAATAAATACAAACACGTTGCCAAAAGAAAAAAACCCACTATTTTCTCTAAAATATGCATCCATGCACCCGGTTTTGGCAAGAAAACAGCCAAACGAGGTTGTATGGCCATGGCTATGTAGGGTAAGGCCATGCCCATACCCACTGCCACAAATATAAGCATAATTATAGGTAATGGCTGTACAAAAGCAAAACTAAGCACGCCACCAAGCAAAGGGCCACTACAAGGCGTTGCGAGCATTGTTGCCATAATACCAGTCACATAGGCTTGCATATGCGGCGAAGAACTCTGCCCGGCTTTTAGGTCAAACATGGGCAAGGTGAACACGCCAAACATGGATAAAGCCAGCGTAAAAACTATGACCACCATAGACGCCACAAAATAACTATTTTGAAAAATTTCTCCCCAAAACAATCCCGCTAAGCCTAAAATAAGTGCCAATATAATAAATTGCGTTAAAATTCCCGCGGCAAACAAAAGACTGTGCACTCTAAATGCTTTAAAACGCTCATGGCCTTCATCGGTAATAAACAATAAAGCACTGGCTTTGAGCGTTAGTACGGGCAAAACACAAGGCATTATATTCAAAATAAGGCCAGCCAAAATACTTAAAAGCAACGCTTTACCTAAAGAGCTTACCTCTAAGCTTTCTGTAAAATTACGCGGTGAAAATTGCCACTCAGGCGTTTTTTGCTTTGTAATATTGTCCTCTGCGTGCAAAGGGCGCAAGGGTAAGATAGGCACGGACGCGACAGGATTTACTTTTGCGGCAGAATTTGCTAAACCCAAAGCATTACGCCTGTTTGGATCAAATGTAAGCTGCGTGCGAAGACCTGTAGCAATATTTTCTTGTAAAAGCTTTTGCTGTGCTGCGGTCATAAGAGGCCAAGGCTTTGACGGCGGGGTAAATTGCAAAGGTAGCGTCACGGGCAAACAATGTTTTTTTGAACAAAGCAGAAGCTTTACCTGACCTTCAATGGGCGCATCTTGCACAATTTCTTGCATATCAATAAAAAAGGGAGCCTTGCCCTCGTAGGCCGAAATAGTTTTTGACGTATCATAAAAATCAAGACGAGCTTGCCCTTTGGGATATAATACAGTCAAGGCTTGCTTTTTTTCGCCATTTGATAGCGCAGTTTGCGCATACAATGTGGTCGGTAACCCTACTGTGGAATGCAAAGAATACGCATACGTGTAATATTCTTTATGTATATCTAACCATACCAGAGCATATGCTCCCTGCTCGCCTTGCACATACTCAACCTCATATGTGATCTCTGCGGGCAAAACCTGCGTGGCCGCCAAACTTAATGGAACCGCTAACCATGTGCAAATCAAAAGAAAAACACACATGTAACATTGAATAATATTTTTTTTCATACAGATAACCAGTTTTTTATTTTTACGCTAAATTTACTTGACACAATACCTAAAAAAAGCATAGAACACACTTCGCGTGTGGGTCATTAGCTCAATTGGTAGAGCAGTTGACTCTTAATCAATTGGTTCGGGGTTCGAGTCCCTGATGGCCCACCAGATATTTCAGG
>CAYJGS010000198.1:0-3985 GCA_964369505.1 uncultured Desulfovibrionaceae bacterium
GCATCATTTTCTGGTTGCAAAGGTTCTGCCGCGGCAAAGAGTGCATGGGCTTTGGTATAATCTTCTTCACGCAAGGCCAACATGCCTTTAAAAAATGGGATAAAATGTGCGTCGGGATAGGCTTTTTCTAAAAGTGCAAGGCCATGCCTTGCGTGTTCTGCATCGCATTCTTCGGCTAAAATACGCCCTACAAAAAGACCAAGGCTTTGGTTTTTATCTCTTTCTCTAAAAGCTAAACCTGGCACAAAAGCATAGTGCGTTGGTATGCGCGTTTGGGGATGCATGGTGGATATGGCATAAGCTGTCATGCCCTTGACTTGCAAGCCTGCTATGAGTTTTTGTAATTCCACTAAAATATCGTCATGGGCAATGTTTGGTAAATCATTGAGGGTGCAGGTATTGTGTGCGTCTTTAGTAAGCCACTGTATATTTTTAAGGTTTTCAAATTTAGAAAGGCCTGAAGCTTCGTAGCATGCAGAGGTGCAAAAATCACCGCCCAATTGCGCCACTTCGGTGACGGCGCGTATGGCAGCCTTGGCCGGTGTGGTGGCTGTGCCGGCGGTGAAAACTATTTCTGAACGCTCAGGAAAAGTGCTTGGATCATAGGCTATTGCGCCCACGGTGGGCAAGGGCATATCATAAGAAAAGTCTTTGAGAATTAATGCGATGCCTTCGCGTGCAAAAGCTTCTATAAGTTTTTGCAGTGTGGGATCGTCTATATTTGCCGTATCAATGGTTTTGCAGGGTAGCTGTTTTCTGTCTATATGGCAGCATACGTGGCGCTCCACCAATTCGCAAAGCCCTTGGAGCAGGGATTCTTCTTCGGTATTACCGGCACTGGTGCCGTTAAATTCACCTAATTTTTTAAACCAGTTAAGCGGCGCCCAAATTTCACGCATATTTTGCAAATCTGTTACCTTAAAAAATTGCCAAGGCAATAAATTTAAGATTTCTTCGGCCATGTTTACATCAAGTGTATCGTCCACCGATTGTAAAATGTGCTCTATAGGTATAAGATTTTTACCAAAACGCTCTTTAGCTTCTTGCCATGTGGCATGTACGCAACCCGGCATATCTTCCCAAAATGTAAAGAAAGCATAGCGCTCCATAAGCTCCATAAGAGCTGAAGCTTCGGCCTGTATGGGCGAAGCACCTTTGCCCATTTGCTTGCGCGTGGGCATTATGCGTTTGGCATCTTGGCCGCATTCACTTAAAAAAACAGGAATACCAAGGCGCCCCACATCCACACGTACTGTGTTGGCCAGTATATCAAGTTCAAGTTCGGCCAAGCGCTCGCGAACTTTGGCCACAGTGCTTTCCGGCGATATGGCCTTATCTAATTCTTTAGTATGGCTTTTGGGGCAAGAAGAA
This sequence comes from uncultured Desulfovibrionaceae bacterium, assembly GCA_964369505.1. Taxonomy (GTDB): domain Bacteria; phylum Desulfobacterota; class Desulfovibrionia; order Desulfovibrionales; family Desulfovibrionaceae; genus CAYJAD01. The sequence goes on from CAYJGS010000198.1 coordinate 1,372, forward strand.
AGCTGTATCATTTAGGCTCCAAAATATGCAAGGCATAGACGCGGCGTATTTCTTTTTCCATATTATTTTCGTCTAGTTCTGTGTTTTTAACGCCCACAAGCTGCTCGGTAATAGTAAAATCTTTGGCAGCTTGTTTAAAAAATCTAGGTTTTTTACGCGCCATGTCTGTGCATAAAATAGCCTTACCGCCTTTGCATAAATGGCGTTGTAAGCATTTTATAATGGGGCGGTGCAAATCTTCAAGGTATAAAATTTCCGAAGCAACGATCATGTCAAAACGTGTTTCGCCAAGGCTTTTACGGCTGTCTTTAATATCCACATGGCGCACATTGACCACATGCTCAAGATTGTTTTGCAATACATTGGCCTTGGCAAAAAGCAAAGCGTCTTCCACCACATCACTGATACACACCGAAGCAAAACCATAGCGACTGGCAATGCACCCTGTGATACCACATCCAGCTCCTAATTCCAAAAGGCTTTTACCTTCGGGGGAAAATTTGCGCACATAACGCCCAAGCACAAAGGATGCCGGCCAAATTTTTGCCCAAAGTGGTAAGTCTTTTAAAGGATTATGTATGGCTTTTTGAGCAAGAAGTCCGTCAATATGCTGATTCATATTATTTATGGAAAGAACTTCTAAAGGATTTTCGTCCACATGTAAGGGTTCAAAAGAAACGCTGAATTTTTGTTCAATGGTTTGTAATAGGGGGGTAAGTGCAGCTTTTGTCATAATTGTCCTAACAGGCTTCCCTAAAAGTGCAATCTGCAGCGTCAGATTACCTTTTTGTTTGTTGCATGGGCCATAAGAGCTCTATGCTTTCTCAAAAAAGTAATCTTCCTTGCATCTTACATTTTTTGAAAAGCCTTCCTAAAATTGATAGAGTGCCGTTGTATGAAAAATATTTATCATAATGACTTTTACAATAGGCTGTTAAATTTTTGAATGTGGCATTTTGGCCTTTTTTGGCATAGGACGCAAGTTTTTTTTGCATATATATTTTGGGAAAAATAATTTTCATAATGTATAATTTCTTTACTTTATAATTGCTTGCAAAGTTTTTTTTGTATATATGTACATGAAGGGGGAATATATGTTTACGAAAATTCATATGGAAACTTGGAACAGAAGAATAACTTTCCAAGAATTAACCGAAAAGAATCCCATTTGTTTTAGCATAACTCACCATTTTGATATTACAAATTTTCTTAAAAATATAAAAGCGCGTGGACAAAAATTCACACCCAGCCTTCTATACGCTTTTTCTCTTATACTCAATAGACATCAAGAGTTTAAAGTTGGCGTAAATGGAAAAAAAGAATTGGGGTATTATGATATACTGCATCCCTGTCACACGGTTTTTCATGAAAAAGAAGAAATAATTACGCTATTGCATACAGAATTTGATAAAGATTTTTTTGTATTTTTAGATAATTATAATGAGGATATGCACAAATATGCTCATAAACCCTTTGAACCCAAAGAACTTTCTATTGAAAATATTTTTCACATATCCAATGCTCCATGGTTACCCTTTAGTTCTGTGGTGTTGAGCAGAAAACATCAGTATGATTATTACACACCCATGTTCAGCATAGGTAAATATGCCACTGAAAATAATAAAGTATTGTTGCCGGTGGCCATACATGCCAACCACGCTGTGGTGGACGGTTTTCATGTGGCTAGGTTTTTTAGTGAGTTACAAGACTGGCTGCATGGCTAAAATATCATTGACACAAAATACTTAAGCAAGTAGGCCAAGGACATGGAAAAACTTATACGTTGTGAAATTGTGGTGGAAGAAGAGCATGTGGAACTTTTGTGGGGCTTATTGGCTTTGCATATTTCTTTTGGTTGGGAAGAAGAAAGCCTTCTTACCGGGCAAACATGTTTTAGGGTGCATTGTGAGAGCAAGGAGTTTGTGGACAGACTTTGTGAGATTGTGCAACAGGCTTTGCCCATGGCCGAAGTGCACATTCTAGAAATAGAAAACGAAGACTGGACCAAGGCTTGGCGCGAATTTTTTACACCTATAGCTTGCGGTACGCATTTTATGGTGTTGCCGCCTTGGTTGTATGAAAGTACAGACCTTGAAGGGCGCAGTGCCATAATTATTGAACCTAAATCTGCTTTTGGCACGGGGCATCATAATACCACGGCCCTTTGTTTGCAGGTGATTTCTGAGCTTTTGAACACAGGGCGCATAGCCAAGGGCATGGAATTTTTAGATCTTGGCACAGGTTCCGGTATATTGGGCATTGGCGCATGCAAGTATGGCCTTTTTGGTGTGGGCACAGATATTGATACCCTTGCTGTAGATAATGCTTTGGAAAATCGCGATATTAATAATATACCTTCCTATGATGCCGAGCAAAAACAGGGTTTTGCTGTTTTACACGGCAGCACAGAAGTGCTAAGGGGGCGTACATTTGATGTGGTTTTTGCCAATATTTTGGCAAAACCTTTAAAGGAACTTGCTCCAGATATAGTTGACTTAATGAAAAAAGAGTGTGGTTGCCTGATACTTTCTGGTTTGTTGCTTATTCAGGCAAAGGATGTGGAAGCGGCCTATACAGCCTTGGGGCTTCCTCCAGCGCGTATGGTAGAGAACGG
>CAYJGS010000199.1:0-3983 GCA_964369505.1 uncultured Desulfovibrionaceae bacterium
GTTTTCCTTCCCCCAGACCCCCATCCTTTCCCAAAACGCGCGCATTGTGTCTTCTTTTTAGAAAGAGTCAGTAACATAAGCATGTTGTGGGGAGTATCGAAAAATAAACTTCTTTTTATAATTGCTGCATGAAGGCTATAGTCATAAAAAATTATTTTTGCCCTAATGTTTTTTGTGCGCAGGTCGATATGATTTAAAGATGCCCGTATGGTGTATTGTATAAAGTCGTCTAAAGGGTTTACTATAATACACTTTTTATAAGGGTGTTTTTGCAGATTTAATAGCTTGTGGTGCAGTGGAGAGGGCATGAAAGCAAAGAGCACACAATTCCGCTTAATGTTACAACAATACGAATTGCAGTTGTTGACGGCGCGCCGCTTGGCGCGCTATCAGCAGATGCAGCGTGCAGAAGCAGACATGGATCCGCCAGATCCAGATGCGCACCGCAAGGCAACCGTACAGCGTGTGGCAAAAGAATTGTACGAAAGGCTGATGTTTACGGGAACTGACAGTCCATTGGTTGATGATATTATGGAACAGTTAAGTACCGCACTTGGCAGTAAGCTTCTTTTGCATTATCCTACTCCAGAACCATTAAAAAATGCGCATATGCAGCTTTTGCGACAGCCAGAAAGCAAGCAAGCGCTTCCTGAGCCCCTAGAAGGGCAAGAACAAACAGAAGCTTTGCACCTTTTGTGGGGGATAACCTTGGAGGCTGTGGAAAAAAGCACCGTGTAGCAGATTGTTGAAAAAGCACTGACTGCTACAGGACGTAGCACCAAGCGTTATACGATTAGCTACAGGACGTAGCTAAAGCCGCGCAGCGGAGCAAGCCAAAGACAAGACGGAATTTACTTCCGTCGCAGGCGACGCTTGCGATAGCTTGTGTGCTACAGGACGTAGCACCAAGCGTTATACGATTTATCTGCCTTGAAAAGATAAAGCTAGCTTCTATTGATAAATGGCGTGTTTTTTGCAAAAGCAGTATGTAGCGTATACAGCGCATGATAAAAAAATTTGCAAAAAACACTTGGTAGAGCATGATACACACCAAACAAAAGGGGAAACAACATGCAAATTACTTCTAATCCCAATTCTTTGCAGGTATATCAGCAACAGAGCGAAAAGGTTGCTGCCCAAAATACCGAACAGGCTGCCGAAGCAAAAGCAAAGGCTCCTGAAGCAAAAAGTGACAGCGTTGTGGTGTCGCAGGATGCCAAACTTTTGGCAGAAGCCCACGCCACGGCTACTTCAAGCCCAGATGTGCGCGCTGACAAAGTAGCCGCATTGCGCGAGCAAGTGCAAAATGGCACCTATCAGGTAGATAATACACGTGTAGCAGAAGGTATTTTGCGCGACGACATGGCTATTTTTGGATAATAGCTGAGGGTTGCATTTGCTAGGGTTATGAAAGCATAAGGAGTGTGCTTTCGCCCATGCCATTGGTGTGTAAATCTAAAGGCATGCAAATCTATGCTGTATAACTTTCGTATAAAGCCTGTAATTCTTCTTGGCTCATATATCGTAACAGAGTCTTTTTGGGCGTTTCAGCCAAATCCACCACCAAGAGCGCATCCAGAGTGCCAAAGTCTTTGTCTTCATGAAAGGCGGCAATGCGCCCATTGAGCTGTAAATAATGCTTAAATAATATGGGTAAGCCCTTATCCCCTTCAAGGTCTTTCACCGCTCTATTACAATCTTTATAGTCAAGGCCGTGAACATTTATAGCATTGGGGCCGGCAATGGCTGCAGGTTGGCATATGCCTTTGGCAAGGTGGCTCAACTTTTCATCCCAATGGTTTTCTTGTAAATATTGGCGAAGCATATGCACAGATCCATCGGCATAGCCAAGCCCCATGCTGCATGGGCCAAAAAGGGTGCGTAAATTATTGCGCACAATCATACGGCCAATGCCCTTCCATAAAAGTAATAAAGGCACATAGTCACGCTGGTATTCTGTGGCCACAAAAGCGCGGCCAAGTTCCATAGATGTTTTGCAAGCAGTAAAAAAATCCGGTTTAAAATGGAACAACGAGGCCGTGTAGAGCTTTTCTCTACAGCCTTCGGCTTCTTCAGGCGCAAAACACCGCACCCTATAACCGCCTGCCATTTGATCTTTTTCCACATCCCAAAGCACTAAATGGTGATAGTCTGGGTCAAATTTGTCCAAATCCCTTTCTTGGCCTGAGCCTTCACCCACTTCTCTAAAGGTTTCTTCGCGTAAGCGTCCTATTTCATTTAGAATAAGTGGTGATTGTTTGCCAGAAATTGCAAAAACAGCATAGCGACCTTCGGCGGCCAACGTGTCTTTATCCAAAAGTTTTTTTACTTCGGCTTGTAACACGCTAGGATTGCTTTGTGCAGCAATGGGCACAGGCCAAATTGTGGGCAAGGTATCGGTTTGCTTGCTTAAATGTTCACAGCGTGCGCGCAGGTGCGCCGTTCTGGCATTGTCGTCACACAATGCTGTAAGAAGCTTTGCATCCACAGTTTTGCCCACCACAAAACGGAGCGTGCGCCCGCGCATGCCCCAAAGTTCCCTGGGCAATAAAAATGTGCGCAAGGCCGGGTGTATGCAACCGGCTGCATGAAAGAGTTTGGAATTATTTCCTTTAAAATGTATGGGGATAGCTTGAACTTCAGGTATACGGGCAAGGCGTCCGCACAAGGAATACCAAATGGGTTCAACAATTTTTCTCTGCGCCAGTGAAAAATGCGCCACCACACCCGAAGGAAAAATGCCAAGTGCTCCGCCACTTTCAAGGTGACGGATGCCTGCGCGTATGGAGGCAAGATTTTCTTTTTGCGATTTTGCAGCTACATTAATAGGTATTATGATGGGGGCAAGTTCCGGAATGTTTGCCAACATTTGATTGGCCAACAATTTAAAATCCGGACGCAGAGCCAAGCAACGAGCCGCCATAATAACGCCTTCAATGCCGCCAAAGGGATGGTTGGCAAAAAAAAGTGTAGGCCCCTCTGTGGGCAGCGTATCAAACTTTTCGCCTTCGTTAATGGTTTGAATACCAAGAACTTGCAAAGTTTGTTCACAAAATCCAAGGGCAGGTTGCGTGGCGGGAAATGTTTCATAGATTTCCAGCATGGGGCGCAGACCAAGAAGCCTCGACAAAAAAGATTTTGCAGGCATAAGTGACTTAGCGGGTGCGGTGGATGCGGGTGGAGCTAGTTCGCTGCCATCCATGTATGTTCTCCTCATGCTATGCAAAAGTTCTCTCTCCGTTTTTGTATCGGGCATAAAATCTGCCACAGGTAGGGAAAGAGTTCTGTCACTATTTATGGTCATACGACTGAAGTTGTTATTATCTAGCATAAAAGCCCCTTATCCGCAAGTTTACAAATTTGTTATAAATCGACTAGGCAAAAGAATTTTTAATAAGTGTATGTAATATGATAAGGATATGTGACAAAAATAGGTCTATATTGTGTTATTTAAATATGACAAGTAAAAAAATGAAAAAATCCTACTAAAACACTTGCCAAACCTATAAGGAATGATTACTATTTAATCACAAATTTTTATTCCAGCGGAGGTAAATATGAACAACTTACAAACCATCCAGTATGATATAGATTGGAATCTCACTCCAGAACATGCCGTCACTATGTATTTAGAATGGGGCAACAATGATTGGAATTCAGAATATCCTCCTGTACGCTCGAAGGATGATTATTCAACATATTTTGTGGTGGATACGTGGGATAAGGATCCTGTTATTCGCTTGGTTCGCCGTAATTCCGAGGCGGCCGAAGACATATTTACCATGCCTTTGCCTGAGCATTTGCACGAAGAATTTTTTGAAGAACACGGCAATCTAAAAGGTATTTTTGCCCCCACTGGTGGCATTAAGAAGTGGTTGCAAGCGCAAATGGATTAGTAGGCCATGGAAAGCTTTAGCGGAGTCTTTTAGAGCGTTGACGAGAGTCAATGCGACCGAAAATCAATAATAGGTGGAGCTTTGCTT
>CAYJGS010000200.1:0-3953 GCA_964369505.1 uncultured Desulfovibrionaceae bacterium
AGTCTTTTGGCTTTCACGGCGACGACAGGGGTTCAAATCCCCTAGGGGACGCCAAATGTAAGTACAATAAAGGACATTAAGGTTTATAAAGCCTTGATGTCCTTTTCTTTTTTGCTTTTGTTTCTCAAACAACGAACATCATGTATGCTAACCATGTATACAAACTTGACATGTTCTAAATTTAGATTACATTTAGTGTCAAAATAGCGCAGCCATGGAGAGAATATGTCGTTAATCTACGATATAAAGCCTATGAGTTATGTTAAGGCAATACTGGTAAAGAGTTTGAACAAGTGATTAGCTACATGAAATACATCTCCTAGGGATGCTAGCTTGATACGATATGATGCCCTTAGGCATACTAGAATCACTAGCTGTGCATATTTTCTTGTAATGTGTGGTAAGAGCATGTTTTTATAAATGGTTAAAGGAGGTGCATGATGTTTTTTCCTGTTGCAGGCATAGAGGTAAATCCTTTTGTTCCTCCTGTTGTGGCCTTTTTTATTTCGTTTATAGCGTCTATGGGCGGGATCTCCGGAGCTTTTATCCTTTTACCTTTTCAGATGTCTGTGCTCGGATACACGCACCCTTCAGTAAGCGCGACCAATCAATTTTTCAATATTGTTGCTATTCCAAGCGGAGTGTACCGCTATTGGAAAGAAGGCCGCCTTGTTTGGCCCTTGGTATGGATTGTGGTGCTTGGCACTTTACCCGGTGTTTTTATTGGTGCCATTGTGCGTGTTTTGTATTTGCCGGATGCAAGAAATTTCAAACTTTTTGCGGCGGTTGTGCTCCTTTATATTGGTGCAAAAATGCTTTTGGACATGCGCAAAAAGACAACAAACAAAGGGGTACAAGAAAAAAGTTTGCAAGATATGGAAAAAAATGCACCTAAAGAAGCTGGTTATAAGGTATCGCAAGTTATCAATTTGACTATGCGTACCTTACATTTCCGCTTTTATGATGCAGAATACAAGGTAAATTTGTGGGGAATCTTTTCTTTAAGCTTTGTTGTGGGCATTGTGGGGGGTATTTATGGCATAGGCGGTGGGGCTATGATTGCGCCTTTTTTTATAACATATTTTGGTTTGCCCATTTATATTGTGGCTGGAGCCACCCTTATGGGGACTTTTGTTACTTCCATAGGTGGGGTTGCCTTTTATCAAGCCATTGCGCCTTTTTATCCAGAATTTTCAGTAGCTCCGGATGTACTTTTAGGTTTGCTTTTTGGCATTGGTGGGGCTTTAGGCATGTATTTTGGCGCTCGTTGTCAAAGATTCGTTCCTGCTGTATTCATTAAATATATTCTGGCAGCTTGCTTATTGCTTACAGCCTGCAAGTATGTTTTTGATTATTTGAGCGCATAATCGAACATGAAAAATGCGTTTCCCATGCTCGATTATTATAAGGAAATTCTGCCTAAGGGTTGTACTGTTATTTCCGGTGTGAGTTCTTGATATGAAATCACGGGCAAGTCTTCGTATTCAGCTTCTATAAGCTTACGGACGTAGCGCCTTATATCCATGCTGACCAAAAGTACAGGGATGGGCGGCACCAATGGAAATACGCCTATTTCTTCTTTAAGCCTTTGTAAAAAGCGGGCGGATATGTTGGGGTCGAGAGAAAGATAGGCTCCGGAAGATGTTTGCCTAATGGCGGCTCTGATTTCGTCTTCTAAAGACGCGTCCAAAAGGTAGGCCGGCAGCATATTTAAAGATGTGCCGTATTGGTAGCTTATTTGCCTTTTTAAGCTGGTGCGCACATATTCTACGAGTAAAACCATATCTTTTTCTTTTTGTCCCCAATCCACAAGCGCTTCAAATATATGGCGTAGATTTCGTACACTGATTTGTTCTTGCACAAGCCTTTGCAAAACTTCGGCTATGCGCTGTACGGGAAGTACTCTTTGTACTTCGCGCACAAGCTCTGCAAAGCGTTGTTCCATTTGCGATAGTAAATAGCGTGTTTCTTGTATACCCAAAAAGTCGCTGGCATTGCGCTTAAGCACATAGCTTAAGTGGTGTGCTAATACTTCAGAAGATTGCAGACATTGCATATTGGCTTTTTGTAAAAGAGGTAATTGTGCTTCATCCACCCATAAACAAGGAAGCCCTGGAAGGAAATTTTCGCTGGTTACATACGAAAAACCCATCATGGACACATTGTCTGCTTGTTCGCGTACAAGCACTTTAGATGGCAGCACAAGGCCTCGACTAGAGGGAATTTCGTGTAACAAAATGCTGTAGCTATTGTCGGGTAATTGGCCATTAAAACGTAGTTGTGCCCCAGGAAATGGTACGCCCATTTCGTGATACAGGGCGCGGCGTACTTGTGCTACGGCTTTATTGAGCTCTTTGGGTTTTAAAAAAGTGCGAAAATTTTCGGCCAAATCTATCATAAGGGGCACAGTGATAGAAAAACCCTCGTTTTCTGTGGGAGATGGAAGTTTTTGTGAAGCTTCATTATTGGGAGCAAGGGCTGCTGCCAATTGCTCATCCACTGTGCTTGGCGCTTTGTCCATGTTGCGGTTGAGAGTATAGCCAATAAAAAGGAGCATGGCGCCAAAGAGCAAGAAAGGAATTTTAGGAAAACCCGGTACCAGTGCCATAACAATAGAAATGCCGCCGGCGGCAAATATGGCCTTGGGTTGTGCGGTAAATTGTCCTGTCAATTCGCCGCCCAAGGGCCCCCCGCTTTCATTATCGCCAGAAACACGGGTAACCACAATGCCGGCTGTAATAGATATGAGCAGAGCCGGTATTTGCGAAACCAAGCCATCCCCGATGGTGAGAATAGAATAGGTATTTACAGCTTCACTGGCGGCCATATCATTTTGCAATACACCTATGCTGATACCGCCTACAATGTTCACAACAGTGATAACCATGCCTGCAATGGCGTCGCCTTTAACAAACTTCATGGCGCCGTCCATGGCACCGTATAAGAGGCTTTCGGTGGTAACAGATGTGCGCCTTTTGCGCGCCTCTTCCATATCAATGGCACCGGCACGCATGTCGGCGTCAATGCTCATTTGTTTACCCGGCATGGCGTCAAGGCTAAAGCGTGCCGCCACTTCGGCCACACGTTCAGAACCTTTGGCAATAACAATAAATTGCACTACTGTGAGAATAAGAAAGATAACGGCACCCACCACAAAATTGCCACCCACAACAAGTTCACCAAATGTATAAATAATTTCACCTGCATCGGCGTGTAATAATATCATGCGCGATGTGGCTATATTCAAGGCCAAACGAAAGATGGTGGTGAAAAGCAAAAGGGTTGGAAACACAGAAAAAGAAAGGGCATTGGGAATATATAAAGCCATACACATGAGCAAGGCCGAAACAATAAGGTTTACGGCAATAAGCACATCCAAACCCAATGGTGGAATGGGCAAAATCATGACGCCAATAACAACAATAACAAGGGCCGCCATACCCATATCTGTAATATTTTTACGAGTTTGAGGAAGCATTGCTTTTCTCCATAGCTTGCTGCATAAGTGCTTGAGCCTCTGAATGTTTTTGATTTTTCCAAAGGGCTTGGGCGCACAATTTGGCTGCACACATGTGCTCATGTCCTGTGGTTTTTTTCAATAATATCTGGCCGATTTCCACTGTTTCTTCATACAATCCATTATCTAAATATACGGCACATAAAAGCGGCAAATACGCATCACTTGTGGGTTCAAGGTGCCGCAAGCCTTCTAAAATAGCTAAGGCACGTGTGTGCTTACCATTTTGCCACATGATAAAAGCCAGAGTAAGCAGACTTTGTCCGTCTTTGGAAAGGGATGTGTTTTGCATAATAAACCTGTAATTTCCTTAAAAGTCTGTTAAAAGGCTAGCATTTACCAATTCTTACGCGCCAGGTAGTCTGGTGCATTGCATTTGCTGCCGTCGTGAGCGGATCTTTAACCCGCCGGGAGGCTCGAGCGGTAGCGAGCTTGA
>CAYJGS010000201.1:0-3951 GCA_964369505.1 uncultured Desulfovibrionaceae bacterium
AATGAAAAATATTTCAAAGTTCAAAACGTGAATTTTCAGGCCTTATAAACGCTGTGTTAATAACAATTTTTGAGAACCTTAGATGCGGCAAAACTTGCACTTTGGGGATAATCTATCGCCTCCATTAAAGTTTTTTGGAAAGGGGGTTTGGGGGCCGCTCAGATTGGGGGCTTTTGTTCACAAAAGGTTTTTCCCCCAGAAGACTTTGTCAACACTCTGAAGGGGGGGCTTGGGGAAGATTCTGACGCTAGCGCTTGTGCCTTTAGGGGAAAGTCCCCCAGAAAAAAGTAAAGCAAGAACATATAAAATTACAAAATCTTACCTTCGCTGTGCAGAAGTTCTTCAAGGCGGGCATGGGCTTTTTCGGGCTGCATGCCTTGTTTTTTTGCTATATGGTCTAAATTTTCCACAGCATCGCAGGGACGTACATATACAGGTTCTATATCTGCATCGTGATAGTTTGCGCATCTGGCCCATTGCCAAAGTGCGTTCATGCTGGGTTCTTGGCAGTTTAGGATTTTTATATGTGGCTGTTGCGCTGTGCAGGTTGTGAAAAATTCTTTATTTTTTGTAAAGCCGCTGCCGCAAATAAAGGTGGGCATTTTTGTTTGCATAAATATATTTTGCAAAACTTCAAGGCTGTATAGGGCCACAGGTTGCAATGCTTGTATGGAATCTAAGGGGTTTGGGGCATTTTTATGGGGAATATGTTTAAAGCATTGCGCGTGCACAAGGCCGCGTCTGGCGTGGGTGAGTACCCAAATATGCGCAATATCTTGCTGTAAAGGCAGTATTTCCAAAGCGCTTGTTGCCAAAACGTGCATATAATCAAGGGCGGCATTTTGCGCCTTGGTTATGCGCCGCATGGCGGCAACGGTGCTTAAAATAAGCCGTATACCTGTAAAGCTGCCGGGGCCGTGTATGCAGGCAAAGCGTTGTATATCAGAAGGCACAAGGTGCAGGGCATGCAGCATATGTTCAAGGGCAGGGGCAAGAATTTCTGTGCCGCGTGTGGGCGCGTGCCAATCTTGAGCGCACACAATATGCGCGTCACCACTTGTCATATCTGTATGCCCAAGCACAATATGCAATCTGCCTTCGGCGGCATTAAGTACGCATGTATACATACAATATATATTAGTCGCTAAAAATTCTTACAATATCGTTGTATGTAGCAAAAATCATGAGTCCGATGAGTAAGAAAAAGCCGATTTGCCCCAATATGGTACGTAATTTTATGGGCAAAGGCCTGCGCATAATGCCTTCAATGGTCAAAAAGACTAAATGGCCACCGTCTAAAACCGGCACGGGCAAGAGGTTGAAAATAGCTAAATTTACACTGATAAGTGCTGCAAGGGCAAGCACATTGGCAAGTCCTGCCGAGGCTTGTTGTCCCACCATTTGCGCTATCATAATGGGCCCGCCTACTTGATCAAGGGGCACTGTGCGTTGGAAAAGTTTTACAACGCTCATATAGGTCAATTCTACCATGGCCCAAGTATTTTCGGCGCCAATGGAAAAAGCTTCAAAAAACGAGCTGTCCACATGCGATGTTTTGCCCGATGCGCGAACTCCTATCACAAATGTTTCTGTATCTTCGCCAAAAATATTTTTTTGGGTACGTGCTGTGGGTACAAGGTTTGTGGTTTTGCTTATGCCATTGCGAATATATGTGACAGCAAGGTTTTTTCCTTGGCTTGCATTGATGGCTGTGGACATTTCATTCCAGTTTACAATGGGTATATCGTTAATGTGCACCACAATGTCACCGGCTTCAATGCCTGCTTGAGCGGCGGGGCTGTTTTCTACTACAGCGCCAATGTGCGGTTCAAGATAGGATTGACCATAGCTAAAGGCGAGCAGCCAATATATGGCAAAAGCGGCTAAAAAGTTGGCCAAGGGGCCTGCAAAAATAACGAGCATGCGTTGCCATATGGGGCGTAGATGAAACAGTTCATTTTCATCAAAGCGCGCTTGGATGGCTGCTTCTTCTTCGTCTAGTTCGTGCTCTTCGTCTGCATCGCCGTATTCACCACCCACAAGGGCGCAATAGCCGCCAAGGGGGATAGCAGAAAGGCAATATTCTGTTTTTCCAACGGTTTTGCTGTAGATTTTTGGCCCAAAGCCTATGGAAAAAGCCGAAACTCCCATACCCAAGGATCTGGCCATAAGAAAATGTCCCAGTTCGTGGATAAAAATAAGCCCCCCAAGCACGAGGAGCACAGATATTATACTTATAAACACAATTTATTCCTGTATACCGGCGAGTTTTTGTACTTCTTGCCGGGTTGTTATGGTCAAGTCCATAATGTGATTAAGAACTTTTTGCACATACTGAGGCTCCATGCTCTGTGAGGCAAAAAAGCTCAAACAAAAGGGCTCATTGCCCAAATTTTTCATGGTATGCCTTTGAAGGGCATGTTCAATAAGTGCAGGTATATCCACAAAGGAAATACGTCCATCAAGAAAAAGTTCTACTGCTGCTTCATTGGCTGCATTAAGCACAACACATTCTCCTCCGCGTTGTGCAAGAGCACGTTTTGCCAATGCAAGGCAAGGAAATGAAATTATATCCGGTTCTTCAAAAGTCAACTGCCCAAGGCGCACAAGGTCAAGGCTTTGCACACCGCAATGCTCGGCGTGTGGCCAATGCAAACAATGGGCAATGGGCATGCGCATATCCGGTTCGCCCATATGGGCAAACAAAGCATTATCTGCATACTCCACAAAAGAATGGATTATGGATTGGGGATGTACCACCACTTCAATTTTGCGCGGCTCTATGCCGTAAAGGTGATACGCTTCAATAATTTCAAGACCTTTGTTCATAAGTGTAGCTGAATCTACACTTATTTTAGCCCCCATGCTCCAATTAGGATTTTTTAAGGCTTCTTCAAAGCTTACGTGGCGTAATTCTGCAGGTTTTTTGCCTCTAAAGGGCCCACCCGAAGCTGTGAGAATAAGCTTAGAAATATGCTTGCTCGGGCGTCCTACAAGCATTTGAAAAAGTGCATTATGCTCAGAATCTACCGGCAAAATAGAGGCTTTTGTGTGTTTGCAGATGAACCGCAAAAGATCTCCGGCAAGCACAAGAGATTCTTTATTGGCCAAGCAAATAACTTTACCGGCCAAGGCTGCTGCCACAGTGGCCCTAAGCCCTGCTGCACCCACTTGAGCGGAAAGAACAGTATTGGCTTCTTGCAAAGAAGCAAGTTCGGCATAGCCTTCTTGGCCTTGAAGGATTTCTGCTTTATACACATTGCGCAAAAGTTTGTGTAAAACATCCACTTCGGCTTGACTGTATACGGCAAGGTAGCGCGGTCTAAAAATTTCGGCTTGTTCGGCCAAAAGCTGCACATTACGGGCCCCTGCGAGGGCAACAACATGAAAATTTTCAGGATTTTTTGCAATTACGCGCAAAGCATTCACACCAATAGAACCGGTGCTGCCCAAAAGTACCAAGCGTCGCTTTTCTTGTTGCCAAGAAAGGCTAGGCGCAGGTGAGATATAGTTTATGGCGCCATGTTGCGCAGGCCAAGAATTATACATGATTTCACTTAATTAATAATTAGAAAAATTTATACCACTGGTCAACAACAGCAAAAACCGGCACAGCAAAAAGAACGCTGTCTAAGCGATCAAGACAGCCGCCGTGCCCCGGCAAAAAATTTCCGGAATCTTTCACATTAACAGCTCGTTTCAGCGCCGATTCAAACAAATCGCCCAATTGTGCAAAGGCATTTAATAAGACACCAAGCAAGGCAAAAGCCCACCATTCACCTGTACCAAGCCAAAGTCCAAGCCCAGTACAAACCACAACACAACCTACCAAGGAAGCAAGTGCGCCTTCGGAACTTTTGTTGGGGCTTACTCTTGGCCAAAGCTTATGGCGCCCATACCGTGTTCCGATGTAATATGCTGTAACATCTGAGGCTATCACGGCACTGAGCA
>CAYJGS010000202.1:0-3848 GCA_964369505.1 uncultured Desulfovibrionaceae bacterium
TTTTTTTTTTTTCTTTTCTGGGGTTTCCATCTAAACCCTTATTCCACCCCCCCCCCCCCCCCCCCCAAGACTTTGTCAACACTCTGAAGGGGCAGTGATGCCCCTTTAGTTGTTCTAATGTATTGTTACGTTTATTCTTCTTCTTTCACATAACCGCAAGATTTTTGGGGGCAGCGTATTTGTGTGGCGCCGCCGCGTAATATTTTGCGTGTGAGTAAGGGTGAATCGCAATTTGGGCAAGGTTCGTTTATGGGCATATCCCAAAGGGCATAGTCGCATTTTGGGTAGGTGCTGCAGGAATAGAAAATCTTGCCGCGTTTGGAGCTTTTTTCCACAAGCACGCCCTCTTTGCAGGCGGGGCAGGGCACGCCGGTGGAAAAGGATTCGGTGTGCTTGCATTTGGGATAGCCTGTGCAGGCGATAAAGCGTCCGCCTACGCGGGCCTTTTTTACCACAAGGTCACTGCTGCATTCTGGGCATTTGCCCACAACTTCTAGTTCGGCTTGTTCGCGAGCCACGGGAATCACTTGGTCATTTTCATCGCGTATGAAATTGCTTGTGTGGCTGCAATCGGGGTAACCTGTGCAGGCCAAGAAGGAGCCGGCTTTGCCAAATTTGATGACCATGGGTTTGCCGCATTCTGGGCAGATAATATCGGTGGAAACGCCGCCTTTTACCGTTTGCATATTTTCAGAAGCGGCTTTGAGGGTGGGGGCAAAGTCATTGTTAAAGGCTTGCATAAGATCCACCCAATTGCGTCCGCCTTCGGCAACAGTATCAAGGCTTTGTTCCATTTGGGCGGTAAAGCTCACATCCATGAGTGTGGCAAAGTGTTTGCGCAATTGGTCGCAGACCACATTGCCAAGGTCGGTGGGGGCAAAGTGTTTTTCTTGCAAATGCACATAATCGCGGTCTTGCAGTGTGGAAATAATGGCGGCATAGGTAGAGGGGCGGCCGATGCCGCGTTCTTCCAATTCGCGCACCAAGGAGGCTTCGCCATAGCGAGCCGGTGGTTGGGTGAATTTTTGTTCCTTGGTGAGTTTTTCCACTTTGACTTCTTGTCCCACTTGTAAGGGGGGTAAATCTGCGTCAGAATCGTCACGGGGATAAGCGGCAGTCCAGCCGGGAAAAAGCATACGCACGCCTTTGGCACGCCATTCACTGGGGCCGCATGTTATTGTTACTGTGGTATCGTGAAAGCGGGCTGCTGCCATTTGTGAAGCCACAAAGCGCATCCAGATGAGCCTGTATAATGTGTATTGTTCCGGTGGTAAGTGGTCTTTTACCATTTCCGGCGTAATATTTACATCTACTGGGCGGATGGCTTCGTGCGCGTCTTGAGCATTACCTTTTGTTTTATGTACGCGAGTTTTGGGCGCTAAGTAATCTTTGCCAAATTGTTTGGTAATAAAGCTTATGGCAGCGACGCGGGCTTCATCGGCAATGCGCACAGAGTCAGTACGCATATAAGTGATAAGGGCGGTTATGCCCATATCGCCAATGTCCACACCTTCGTATAGGCGCTGGGCAATGGTCATGGTGCGTTTGGCTGTGTAGCCGTGGCGTTGGTTGGCCGTTTGTTGTAGGGTAGAGGTGATAAAGGGAGCAAGGGGCGCTTTTTGGCGTTCTTTTTCTTCGATATTGGTCACGGTAAAGGGGTTGCCTTGCATGTCTTTTTCAAGGGCTTCGGCTTCTTTAGCTGTGCCCACATGGGCTTTTTTGCCGCGGATTTTGTGCAAGTCAGCCTTCATGGAAGGTGGTGCATCGGCTAAAAAAATGGCTTTAAAAAGCCAATATTCTTCGGGGGTAAAGGCGCGGCGCTCTTCTTCGCGTTCTACAATAAGGCGCAAGGCCACAGATTGCACACGCCCTGCAGAAATACCACGTTTTACGTGCTTCCATAAAAGAGGTGAAATTTTATACCCCACCAAGCGGTCAAGTATGCGCCTTGCTTGTTGGGCGTCAAAAAGATTGGCGTTGAGCTCGCGCGGGTGTTCCAAGGCTTCTTTAACTGCCTTGGCCGTGATTTCGTTAAATTGTATTCGTTTGATATCTTTTGCTTTATCTTCAATAAGGGCGGCCACATGCCAGGCAATGGCTTCTCCTTCACGGTCGGGGTCGGGGGCAAGATATACGGTATTTGCTTTGGCGGCGGCAGAGCGTAAATCAGCAACAACTTTTTGTTTTTTATCTATCACTTCGTATTGTGGTGCGAAGTTATTGCTTTCGTCCACACCAAGGGTGCTTGAGGGTAAATCGCGCACGTGACCAACGCTGGCCAGCACTTGATATTGTGCCCCAAGAAATTTTTTGATGGTTTTCACCTTGGCAGGTGATTCCACAATGATAAGATTTTTTGCCATGATTAACTTGCCTTTCGTCCTAAGATTTGCACACAAGAAACATACGGAAAAATTTTCATTCGTCAAGAGCAAGAAAGCAATTCTTTATTTTTTTGCGTAAAACTCTTGCGCTAGACAGGACTTTTTTTTTTTATTATGAGCATATTTTTAGGAGAAAGGATATGAAAAAAAATAAGTTTTTTATATCATTGTGTCTTTCATGTATGTTTTTAGTTTCTTGTGCCGGTAAGAATATTGACGCTCCCGCTCATGTGGATTTAGAAAATCCGCTGATTATACCTATAACACATGAAAATCCTAGCTTTTATATTATAAGTAGCAATAAAACGGCTGCACGTGAAGATATTAAAGGTCTACTTACGGCTCTTTTGCAAAGTGATTATGGCATACGCTTAGCCGATAGTGCTGCAGAAGCAGACTATGTTGTTAGGTTAACAGTGGAAACATTCCACACTGCGGGCAGAACAGAGGCACCTGTGGACGCAGCTTCTTTAGCCTTGCCTATTATTGCAAGTGCTGCTGGTGGAGCACAAATAGGGGCTGAGATCGATGGCGGTGAAGGTGCTTTATACGGCGCTGGTATTGGTCTTGTGGTGGGGCTTGGCATTGGCCTGCTTACTCAAGACGGGGATCATATAATCTGGCGAATGACCGCGCAAGTGGACGTAGAACACAAGGGTGAAAGTTTTACATCTCGCATAGATGCAAGAGTGCAAGATGAATATATGGACGCCGCCCAAGCGGCTTTGGCTTTAGAAGATAAAGTAGCAAGAGCTATAGCTCAAGCTTTTAGAAAGGAATATTAATGTTACAACGATTGATGTTAGGTATGCTATGCCTTTTGGTCATAGCGTGTAGCCCTCAAAAGAATAGCAGCCCAGATGTTGGGCAATTGTATGCATTGCAATCTGCTTTTGTGAAATTGGATTTGCCCGCAAAAACATCTGCAGGGGTGAAAAAAAATATTTATATTTTAGTCAGAAAAGGCGAAGAAGCTCTTGAAAATATAGAACAATATGTGGCTAAGGCCGCACAGCAAAAAGGTTATAGTGTCGTGGATGGCCCAAGTACTGCCGGCTATGTATTGCATGTGCATGTGGTACAACAAGGCACTGTCTATGAAAATAGCGTGAAACCTTCGGTGGATGCAGGTTATGCTGCTCCCATAAAAGATGTACGAATTCTGCTTGATGAAGATGATGACGGTTTTGCCAGTGTGCTCATGGCCGATGTGCTTGTGGCGGCACGCACCATCCCAAAAGACGTGCGCAAAAGACCTGCTGTGGTGGTTACATCTTCAAAAAATACCAAGGTGGCCGAAAGTAAGGGACGTGTGGCTGTTGTTGGCAGTGGCACTATAGATATGCACAACGCTCAAGCTTTACAGCTTTTGGCGGAGCAAATCGTTAGAATTCTTCCGTAATACGTTTTGAGACCTCTGCGCAATTCATTGCGTAGGGTCTCACGGAGCGTTGACGGCAGTCA
>CAYJGS010000203.1:0-3795 GCA_964369505.1 uncultured Desulfovibrionaceae bacterium
GTAAATTTTGTGCCTGTGGTGCGCGGCGCCATGTCACTTATGACCACGTCAAAAGGCCCCATGGCGGCGAGTTTTTCTTCAAATTCCGGTGAGCGCTCAAAAACATCTTCTTGCATAAAGCAAATATTTTCCGGAAAAACCGTTTCTGTGCTTTGTATATCACAAGCAAGCACAAGGCCTTGGGGGCCCACTTTTTCTGCAGCACCCAAAGACCAAGAACCGGGAGCCGCTCCCAAGTCAAGCACCTTCATGCCTTTGCGAAATATTTTGAATTTATTATCAATCTCTTTCAATTTATATATAGAACGGGCAGGATAATTTTGCTGCTTAGCTTTTTTGAAGTAGTGGTCGCGGTATTCTTTCATACATAATCCTGCATCATAATAACATTATCATATGGCCGACAAAGCTTTTATATATCCTTGCCCCACGAGGCCTATACAATAAAAATAAAACATTGTACAGAAGCGCTTAGGAAGGGGAAAATTCTATGTCACAACATATTCGCCCAAGACGCTTTACCATAAACGACTTTCAAGGTCGAGCTTGTACCTTGGCCGAAGGTGTGCAGGCTTTTTCACGCTTATACGCCCCTAAAATTCCGCAAGCACGCATATTTTTTGGCATAAGCCCCCATATGCAATCCTTGGTGTTGCACGATGGCGCACATGCCCACATGCCCACCTATTATATAGTGGACGAGGCTTTTTTATGCGCTTTGCCTGAATTGCAAGGGCACATACCAAGCCATTGGCAGCGCTTAAACATGCAAGAAGCTTTGCCCCTGCTTTTGCACAGTGAAATCTGGTGGTACGATTTAAATTTGCGCCTGAGCCCAAATTTTTGGGAACCCCTTTGGGGCAGCATACATGCACGCATCTTGCGCGGTCTTGGCAATTTTTCACCCATGCCAAATAATTCCAAAAATATTTTGATATATGGCCATGAAGGTCAGCTTATACACAAAGAAGTGTGCACAGCTTTTACGGAACTTGGCTATAAAGTGCATACTCCTAATGACAGCGCATCCTTGCACACTCTGTTGCAAGAGTTGGACTTTAGCCTATTTTTTAGTATCAACGGACGCGGACTTTTGGAAGACGGTGGCGAGGGTAAGATTTTTTCCTTACTCAAAGCCCTTGGCATGCGCATAGCCTGTTGGTTTGTGGATAATCCTTGGCATGTGCTTTCTGCGGCCAAGGGGCCTTGGTGGAAAAAGGCTAAGCTTTTTGTGACCGATATTTCCTTTGTTTCTGTTTTGCAACAAGCAGGGGCAGACCATGTTTTTCATTTGCCCTTGGCTGTGGCGCAACATATGTGGGAATTGCCTAAAAAAACGGCGCCGGCGCATATGTCTGCAAGCATAGGTGCCGCTCAAAAAGCGCCGTGTACATTTGTGGGGCGCGCGTCTTTTCCGGATAAAGAAAAATTCTTTGCGGCAGCCAAAATTCCGCAAAATATATGGGCTTTGGCCATGCAAATGCTTGAGCAAGAAAAAAGCCCAATGCTACCAACAGGTGCTTTATTGCCTCATTTTGCTTGGTGGGCTGAGCAAATGGGCTTGCAAGCCAAAGATTTATGGCCTGGAAGCGTAGTACGCTCGGTGGGGCTTGGGGCAGAAAATTGTGCCATGCAACAGCGCGCCCTTTGGCTTCAAGCTTTACTGCCTCTAGAGCCGGCAATTTTTGGCGATATGGAAGGCTGGCAGGTTTTACTCCCCAAGGCTAAAGCTCAGCTTTTTCAATCACATTTAGATTATTACACAGAATTACCCCACATATACGCCTATGCCCAAAGTGTGCTTAATGTCACGTCCTTACTTTTGCCCAAAGGCCTTACCCAAAGGCATTTTGACGTATGGGCAGCGGGAGGATTTTTATTTACATCATACACAAAAGGCCTTGATATTTTCCCTAAAGAATTAGTAAAGCCCGTGGCTTTGACCGCACCGCAAGCCTTATCGCAAGCTTTAAAAAGCGTTTCACCAAGTTTTAGACAAGAACTTATACTTGCTTGGCAAGAAATTTTACGCGCAGAACACAGCTATGCAAAACGTATGGCCTTTATTTTAGAAGCGTGTGCGGAGTAGGGGGAAATATTTTTAAAAATGGGCTTAATCCTTTCTAGCCTTTTGTGAAATGTTGGCGTAAAGTTTTTGTGCAAAAAAATATTAGTAAAGTATAAAGTTAAGACTCCTGCACATTGTGTAGAGATCTTCACTATGGAGGTAAAAATCTATATGCGTGAAATTCAAGTAAGTAGCATCACAGAAACTGTGGCTGCTTTGGCCGTAAAGGCTTGTTGTGTATTGCCAAGCGATGTGTATGCATCTTTCCAAAAGGCCATGGAAAATGAACCTTCGGCCGTGGGGCAAAATATTTTGGAACAGCTCATGAAAAATGCCGACATTGCCAAGGACGAAAGCATTCCCATCTGCCAAGATACGGGCCTTGCCGTTATTTTTGCAGAAGTAGGGCAAGACGTGCGCCTTGTGGGCGGTGATTTTGAGCAAGCCATACACGAAGGTGTGCGCCGTGGCTATGTGGATGGATTTTTGCGTAAATCCTGTGTGGCCGAACCGCTTTTTGACCGCATAAACACCAAGGATAATACGCCTGCCATTATCCATACCCGTATTGTGCCAGGTGATAAAGTGCGCATACGCTTTGCACCCAAGGGAGCCGGTTCAGAAAATAAAAGCATACTCAAAATGTTGGTGCCGGCCGATGGCATAGAAGGTGTGCGCAAAGTATTTTTAGAAGCAGTAAAGCTTGCAGGTCCCAATTGCTGTCCGCCCATGGTTATTGGTGTGGGCATTGGCGGCACCATGGAAATGGCCGCCATCTGTGCCAAAAAAGCCGCCGCTCGTGATATCGAAACCCAAAATGCCGACCCGCGCTATGCAGCTTTTGAAGAAGAATTGCTCACCCTTGCCAATAAAACGGGCATAGGCCCCCAAGGTCTTGGCGGCAAAACTACAGTTATTAAAGTGCATGTGGAATGGTACCCCACTCACATAGCTTCTTTGCCTGTGGCCATTAATATTAACTGTAATGCCGCGCGCCATGCCGAGGCTGTATTATAATTTTTTATAAGGAAAATATATGTCTGACGTAAAAAAAATTACCGCCCCTTTTGATGCGGAAACGGCAAAATCCTTACGCGCCGGCGATCGTGTGCTCATTTCCGGTGTTATCATAGCCGCGCGTGATGCCGCCCATAAAAAACTTGTGGAAACTTTAGACGCCGGCCAAGAATTGCCCGTGGATCTTACCAATGCTGTGGTCTACTATGTGGGGCCAACCCCTGCAAAGCCGGGCCAAGCCATAGGCGCTGCAGGCCCCACTACCTCAGGCCGCATGGACGCCTATACCCCACGCATTCTTGAGCAAGGCCTTAAAGGCATGATAGGCAAAGGTTATCGCAGTGCGCCTGTAATAGAAGCCATGAAAAAGCACGGCGTGCCCTATATGGCCGCTGTGGGTGGCGCCGGAGCACTCATTTCTAAAAGCATCAAAAAATATACGGTGCTTGCCTATGAAGACTTGGGGCCAGAAGCGATTGCTGCTATGGAAGTGGTTGATTTTCCTGCCATTGTGGTTGTTGACTGTGACGGCAATGATTATTATGAGCAGGGGCAGTTGCCGTATAGAGAAATATAACAAACGCTTTATAAATATCAAAACAGGCAGGCGGAATTCACTTCCTCCTACCTGTTTTGCCGCAGTACATTAAAAAACCCTCTATTATCAGTTTGTTGGAAACAGTCGTTTCAAACAAAATATTTTTAAGCAA
>CAYJGS010000204.1:0-3770 GCA_964369505.1 uncultured Desulfovibrionaceae bacterium
CCCCCCTGTCGCCACCACCCACAACCACAGGCTTGCCACGCAAGTCAGGATTGTCCATTTGCTCAATGGAGGCATAAAAAGCGTCCATATCAATGTGCAATATCCACGGAATGGAAGTATTGGAATGAGTACTATTTGACATGTTTTTATTTTCTTTTTTTTGTGGGGGGGGATAACACCCCATCCCCGAAAAACGCGCTTATATAAGGAAACACTGATTAAATCAGCGTTTCCATAAATAATATCATGATTTTCAACTCAGAAAGAAGTGTATAATAATCTTTCATGGCTAACGCAATTTTTGTGCAAAGGTATATCCGACCGTGACGCTGCCGCAGAGCGAGACCTTGGCTCGCTCTGCCCTGAAAGGGATCGTTTGCAAGCGTTTAGCGAGTAAACAGCCCTGCAAGGAATGGCAAGCGTAGGTCGAAGGCAGGGGGGTGCGGGATCGTAAGGGCGGCAGGGGGGCTGCAAGCCCCCCTTAGCCACTTACAAAAAAATGCCTTAACCTGCCAGGATGTTCGAGTAGCAAGTAAGCTATCGAATGAGCAAAGTGCGCACAAGCTTTTTGCTTATTCGCGCATGCTACGCGCCGCTTTAAGCGGATAAAAACTGCGCCCAAAGCTTGCGCGAGCGCGGCCCATCACTTTCGCACATATAAATATGCTGCCAAGTGCCAAGCTGCACACGCCCATCTTCCACAATAAGCATAAGCGACGGCCCAAGCATACTGGTTTTTATATGCGCATCACTGTTACCTTCTGCATGCCTAAAGGCAGAGCTTTGGGGCACAAGGCTTGAAAAAAAGCCCACCATATCACGCGCCACATCAGGATCTGCCCCTTCATTTACCGTAAGGGCACAAGTTGTGTGTGGACAATACAGTAATAAGGCTCCTTGTTGCCAATCTTTTTGGCGCACAAGATTTTGCACTTCTTGGGTAATATCATAAAAATCACAACGTTTATGGGTTTTTATAGTAAGAATTTCCATACATGCTCCTGTTTGAAAAACTCTGCACAATTATTTTTGCATATAAATTTATTGTTAATATTTGAAAAGTTGTTTTAGCGTAAAAATTTACTGTGCAGAGCAAAAGGCACAAAAATCAATCGTTTAACGGGCAGCAAAGCTCGCCCTATTCTTAATTTTTGGTCGCATTGACTGCCGTCAACGCTCCGTGAGACTCTACGCAATGAATAGCGCAGATGTCTCGTTTGACTTATATCGTATTCCTTGCCAAACTCAATATGTTTCTTTTACCCGTGACAGGGCATTGTGTATAGTTATTTTTAAGGCATTGTTGGATTTGCAATAGCAGCAATCCGTTAATAAAAAGGAATAAAATTATGCCATTAGTACTTGGCTCCGCCGGCCACATAGATCATGGAAAAACTTCACTTGTCCGTGCTTTAACCGGAATAGATTGTGATAGATTAGAAGAAGAAAAAAGGCGCGGGATCACCATTGAACTTGGCTTTGCCCATTGCCCATTGCCCGACGGTGAGCGCCTTGGTATTGTGGATGTGCCCGGGCATGAACGCTTTGTAAAAAATATGGTGGCCGGAGCTGCGGGCATTGATTTTGTGATGTTGGTTATTGCTGCTGACGAAGGTGTTATGCCGCAAACACGTGAACATCTTGAAATATGTTCTTTGCTGGGCATACGACACGGTTTTGTGGCGCTCACAAAAATTGATATGGTTGATGCCGATTGGATTGCCCTTGTGCAAGAAGATGTGAAAATTTTTTTGCAGGGAACTTTTTTGCAAGATGCGCCCATCTTTCCCGTGTCGTCCATAACAGGCACGGGCATGGAATCCTTGCGAGAGCACATATACGCTTGTGCCAAATCATTAAGCCCCGAGCGCGAAAGCACGCTCTTGCGCCTGCCGGTGGACCGTATTTTTTCCATGAAAGGGCACGGCACCGTGGTTACAGGAACCCTTATAGCCGGTGAAGTGCGTGTTGGCGATGACGCTGTATTTATGCCCGAAGAAGTACAAACCAAGGTGCGCAGTTTGCAATGGCATGGTGAAAGCGCAGATATGGTGGGGCCAGGCCAGCGTTGCGCCATTAATGTGCAAAATGTGGATGTGGGCGAAGTGGGACGTGGTTCTGTGCTCGCGCATCCGCAAACACTTTTTCCGGCCACACGTTGGCTTGTGATGCTTACTTGTCTTTCGTCAGCGCCAAGGGCTTTGCGCGCCAGAACAGAAATCCATTTACACCACGGTGCCAGAGAAGTGGCCGCAAGGCTGTATTTTTTTGACAGAGATCGCTTAGAACCAGGCCAAAGTGCTTTGACAGAATTGCGTTTTAGTGAGCCCATGGTGGGAGTGTTTGGAGACCGTTGTGTTATCCGTGCCTATTCGCCTTTGCGCACTGTGGCAGGTGGTGTTCTTGTGCAGCCTTTGGGCTTAGCCTTAAAGCGCAAAGATGCTGATTTTAACGAACGATTTGATATGTTATGCTATCTTAATACTGCCATTGTGCACGAAGATTTACATATTCGCACGCTTAAGCAATTGCAACTTTGTGGCATAGTAGGGGCGAATTTTGCGGAACTGATGGTTTTGACCAATGCTCATGCAAAAAAATTAGAGAAAGTACTGACGGCTCTTTCGTCTAAGGGTGAGGCTATTTGTTTTGACAAAGAGGAAAAGCGCTGGATTTCCGGCGAGGCTTTGGCTTTGCTTATGGAGCAGTGTTTACAGCAAGCGGCGGATTTTCATAAGCGTGATCCCATGAAGGACGGCATGGCGCGGGGAGTACTTTGCCCAAAACAAAAGCCAAAGCTCGCGCATTTGGTTATAGAGCGTTGCTTGCGCGGAGGCAGCCTTGTGGCGGAAGGGGATATTTTACGCCTTGCTGCGCATAAAGTCACCTTGGGCAGCGATGCCAGTAAGTTGCAAGAAAAAATTTTACAAGCGCACGAGCAAGCCGGCTTAACGCCGCCTAATCTTAAAGACGTTCTGGACGCCTTGGGTGTGGATATGAAAACAGCTGCGCCCATGTTAAAAATGCTTGTGGATGCCAAAAAACTTGTGAAGGTGAAGGACGGTTTGTATTATGCAAGTCCTGCCATGGAAGATATACTTGAGCGTGTGCAAGTGTGGTTTACTACTCACGATGACCTTGACCCTGCGGGCTTAAAAGAAATTTTAGACGGCCTTTCGCGCAAATATCTTATTGCTTTATTAGAATATATGGATAGAGAGCGTATTACCATGCGTGTAGGAGATAAAAGGCAATTGCGCGCTGTAAGGTAGCGTTTTTCGCTATTGCCACCTTTTGCGGAATTATGTTTCAGAACGCTGAGCACCTGCGCTGCGCTTCGTCGCTCGCTGATTGTTCTGCAACATAATCCTTAAAGGTGGATGAGTGATTGCATTGCAATGAAATTGTATAAAATGAGCGTGTTTTGAGGGCTTGGTGTGTGAAAATCACCACCTTTTGCGGAATTATGCTGCAAAACGCTGAGCACCTTCGCTTCGCTACGTCGCTCGCTGATTGTTTTGCAACATAATCCTTAAAGGTGGGTAGGCTTTCGTTATAAGAAGCCTTTTGAATCAATAAGAAAATTAGCTTGTTTTGAAAAGGTGATGGGGAATTTTTTGTAAGGGCGGCACCCCCCTGCTTTCGACCTACGCTTGCCATTTCTTGCAGGGCTGTTTGCTCGCTATTATATTAGCGCGTTTTGAAAGGTGATGGGGGGTGTGGGGGGAAGAGGAAAACTTTTTGGCGCTAGGAAAAGTTTTCCTCTTCCC
>CAYJGS010000205.1:0-2506 GCA_964369505.1 uncultured Desulfovibrionaceae bacterium
AACAGCCATGGCGCGTACTTCAGGCACAGAATTCATGCCGCGATGTTTTTCGTGCCCAAGAAAAATAATACGCCGCAAATGGGGTAGGGTGGGAGATTTGAAAGCTTCGCGAGTTTGTGTGCGTAATTCTGGGGCTATGTTATACAGAGTTTGGATAAAATCGTGATCGCGTATACCGTCAATAATAATAAGATTTTCGCATTCTGAGTGCTGCAGCAGATAGCGCAATTCGTGCTCACGATAATTGGTGTTTACTGTAAGCAAGACGGCGCCTATTTTGGCTGTTGCAAAGAAAAAATCCACCCAATTGGGCACATTGGTGGCCCAAATGGCTACTTTTTCATCTTTTTTTACACCAAGAGCCATGAGGCCTTTGGCCAATTCGTCGACAGTGTACGCAAATTCGCGCCATGTTTGCCTATAATCTCTATCCACATAGATAATGGCGTCGTTGTCTGGATAACGCTCTACAGTTTGGTCAAGGAGTTGCCCAAGGGTGAATTCGCGTAATTCAAATTGCTTTTGTCTTTCAGCTACTTTATCTATCATAATCTTCTAGCCTCTGTAGCCTATGGGTGGTAGGTAACGGCTAAAAATTCTACAGGTTCATCGCCATAGGCGCGCACAAGGTGCGGCACAATGGAATTATAATAAATGGTATCGCCTGCTTGTAAGATATGGGTTTCTTTTCCGTAAATAACTAAAAGCTGACCCTTAATAACGCACATAAATTCTTCACCTTGGTGGGAAGAAAGTTTTTGCGAATCTTTGGGGTTGGGCATGATGGTAATAAGATAGGGCTCCATATTACGGTCGCTTTTTCCCTTACCCAGAGATCGGTATACATAGCTGGCATCGGTATTATGGTTTTTTTGAATGGCAAGGTCAGCTTGGGCATCTTCGCTGCGTGAAATGATGGGATCGTTTATAACCTCATCGTCAATGAATGTGCCAAGGCGCACATTGTAGCAGCAGGCGATTTTTTGTAATGGGCCAATACTTGGATATACATTGTTTTCTTCAAGGCTTTGGATAAAATCTATTGTAAGCCCCGTTTGCTCAGCAACAGATTCAAGGCTTAAATCACGGTCTTCGCGATAAAATTTGAGCCTTTTTCCTAATTTATGTTCAATGGTCATAAAGCCTCCATAGCAATTGTTAACAATGTAAAAAAATATTTATATAAAGTGTTTAAAGTATAGTTTTTTATGCAAAAAAATCCAAGAGTAAAAAGTGTATTGCTAAGGCCGCTGTAAAAAATATGTTGCATTTCCAATGGTAAAGCAAAAAGCAGGGCTAGTGGCAATAATGTACTCTTCTATCAAGAGTGCTCTTAATTGGCAAGAACAATAACAGGCTGTACAAAGAGTGCTCTTTAAAAGTCATTGTGTAGATTTTTCGCTTTTGTTAACCTGTTTCTATGAATGCTGAAAATAAAGAGCAAAAGCCTTATGCCCAAAAAGGCGTATATAGGAAAAAAGTACTGGCTACAGGACAAGTGCAAGGTGTTGGATTTAGACCCTTTATCTATCGTATTGCTAAAGAAAGAGCGCTTACAGGCTATGTGGCTAATACTTCTTTGGGGGTAGAAATAGAAGTGCAAGGCATTGAATCTGCTCTACAATCTTTTTTACATGCCTTAGAGCATGAATTACCGCCTTTGGCTTTTTTACAAACATGTACGGTGGAAGATAGCCTTGCCTTAGAGCACGAAGAAGGTTTTACTATTAAAGAGAGTAGTGGCGGTGGAGGGCATAATGTGCTTATCAGTGCAGATGTGGGGCTTTGTGCCGATTGTTTAAAAGATATGCGTGCTGAAGGTGGCAGGCGCTATAATTATGCTTTTACCAATTGCACCAATTGTGGCCCGCGCTATAGCATAACCAAAAGTATTCCTTATGATAGGGGCTCTACGTCCATGGCCTGTTTTCCTTTGTGTTCTGCCTGTGCGCAAGAATATGCCGACCCCATGGATAGACGCTTTCATGCCCAGCCCAATGCTTGCCCCCTTTGTGGGCCCAAGCTTTGGTGCGTGGAAAAAATACATAACGCTTTTGAAAAAACAGATTATGCACACGCCCCAGAGCATTTACGTCAAGAAAAGGCCATAAGGCATGTGGCACAAAGCCTTAGCAATGGGCATATTGTAGCCATAAAGGGGCTTGGAGGTTTTCATCTTTGCTGCGATGCCACCAATGCACAAGCTGTAGAGCTTTTGCGGCAGAAAAAAAACAGGCCGCACAAACCCTTGGCTATTATGGTGCCTCATGTACAAATGGCCAAAAAGATAGTGCATATGAGTGCCGCAGAAGAGGCTTTGCTCACAAGTTCTGAAAAACCCATTGTGCTTTTACGCCGCAAAGACGGTGATGCCTTGCCGGCAAATATAGCTCCTCATGCTGATAGCATTGGCATAATGCTTCCTTATACGCCTTTGCACGCTGTTTTGTTTACTTTTTATGAAAAAAATTTGCCAGAAGGGGCTACTCCTGCCTTGGTTATGACT
>CAYJGS010000205.1:2516-3759 GCA_964369505.1 uncultured Desulfovibrionaceae bacterium
CATTTGCCTTGGAAATAGAGAAGCTTTGCAAAGGCTTGAGCATATGGCAGATGTGTTTTTACTGCACGATAGAGACATATTGGTGCGTGTGGATGATTCGGTATGCATGTTCCTACAAGATACGCATATTCCTACAGCTTTGCCTCAAGATCTCATGTTTTTGCGGCGCGCGCGTGGTTATGTGCCGCGCCCTGTGCATTTTCCTGCAATGCGTTATACGCACACCAAAAAAAACCTTTCTGTCATGGGTATGGGGGCGGAATTAAAATCAAGTATTTGTCTTACCAGAGATACCACAGCCTTTGTAAGCCAACACATTGGCGACTTGGAAAATGCCGAAACGTTAGAATTTTATGAAGAAGTGGCCAAATATTTGGAAATGCTTTTGCAAGTGGAGCCTGCATTGCTTGTGCATGATAAGCACCCCAATTTTTTAGCCAGTCAAAAGGCGCAGGAATGGGCACAAATCCGTGGCATAAAAACCATGGCCTTGCAACACCATGTGGCGCATACCTATGCCGTGCTAGCTGAAAATGATTTTGAAAATCATTTAAAAAGTGCAAATGCGCGAATTCTTGGCCTGAGTTTAGACGGTATGGGGCTTGGTGATGATGGTAGCCTTTGGGGTGGCGAACTTTTGGGTATAGATGTAAAAAATCTTAATTATACAAGGCTTGGGCATTTGAGTTCTTTTTCTTTGCCTGGTGGTGATGTTGCTGTGCGCGAACCTTGGCGTTTGGCCTTGGCCTTGGATTATGCATGCAAAGAAATTACAAAAGAGACTATATTGCCTTTTTTTGAGCATGTGCCGGAGATTGCCCAGACAGCGGTGCGCGAAATGCTTAAAAAGCAAATCCATTGTCCAAAGACCACGAGTTGTGGGCGGCTTTTTGACGCTGTTGCGGCAGGTCTTTCTTTGTGTCACAAAGTGAGTTATGAAGGGCAAGCTGCTATTATGCTTGAGCATGTGCAAAAAAATGAAGTTTGTAGTTCTAATGATTTTGCACATTTTAATATGGCTTGCCGTGATATTGTACAAAAAAAGCAGGCATGTTTTGAAGTTTCAAGCGGTGCACTTTTTGCGAGCGCCATGCAAGATGGTAGGGACTTTGGCCTGAGCGTTGCAGCAAAAAATTTCCATGTGCGTGTAGCACAAGCATTTACGCATATGGCCGTACTTGCCGCAAGGGAATATGGCACAAGCGTTATCGCACTTTCTGGTGGCGTTATGCAAAATAGCACC
>CAYJGS010000206.1:0-3721 GCA_964369505.1 uncultured Desulfovibrionaceae bacterium
GGGGAAAGAGACCCCTTTTTGGCGCTAGGAAAAGGGGTCTCCTTCCCCCCATTAACAAACTATCAAAATAGAAATTTTACCTAAGCCTCCGCAACAGCCACGGCACTGACTTTAAATTCAGGAATTTTCACAAAAGGATCAAGGTGCTTATGGCTTGTAAGCATATTGGCGGCACTTTCCACAAAATGGAAAGGCAAAAACACATGCCCGCGGCGTATATTTTCCGTCACATGCACAAGAACCTGCACCGAACCGTGCGGCGAACGCACACTCACATTCCACATATCTTTAACCCCAATACTTTTGGCATCTTCTGGGTGCATTTCTAAAAGAGCCGCCGGAGCTTCGCGTTCCAAAGCCCAAGAGCGCCGCGTCATGGTGCCTGTGTGGTAATGGTGGGGCAAACGACCCGTTACTAAAATAAAAGGATATTCCTGAGAGGCTTGTTGCCCGCGTAATTCAAATGTATTCACGGTAAAAAGCCCTTTGCCACGCGCAAAGCTTTCGCTGTGCAGTATGGGGGTGCCTTCGTGCGGAGGATTTTGCGCCAATGCAGCAGGGCAAGGCCAGCAAAGCCCTTGCTCTTTTTCAAGGCGGTCATAGCTCATGCCACCATAACTTGGCACCACTTGGGTCATTTCTGCAAAAATTTCTTGGGGAGACTGCAAAGAATGTTCATGCCCAAGGGCAGTAAAAATATCTAACAAAATGCGCCAGTCGGGTCGTGAATTATGCAAAGGTGGCAAGGCCGCGCGCACCCTTTGCACCCGCCTGTCCGTATTGGTAAAGGTGCCGTCTTTTTCTAAATAGCTTGCGGCCGGCAAAACCACATGGGCAAGCTTGGCCGTTTCGGTCATAAAAAGATCTTGCACCACCAAAAAATCTACATTGCGCAAAGCTTGTTCTGTGACCTTGCTATCAGCATCAGAAAGCACAGGATTTTCACCCATTATATACAAAGAAGTGATGCTGCCCTCGCACATGGCTTCCATCATTTCTGTGAGTTTCTTGCCTTGAGTATTGGCAAAATCACCCCATAATGGCGTGAATCTTTCCTTGGCAAGGGCGCTGCCTGCCTGCACATAACCCGGCAAAAATTCCGGTAAGGCTCCCATATCACAAGAACCCTGCACATTATTCTGCCCTCGCAAGGGCAAAAGCCCCGTGGATGGTCGCCCTATCATGCCACACAGCATGGTCAAATTGGCCAAAGCGCGACAGGTTTCTGTGCCTGTCACCTGCTGGGTTACTCCCATGCAGTATAAAATCATGGAATTTTTAGCCTTGGCATACGCGCGCGCCGTCTGGTGTATTTCTTCCGCATCAAGGCCGGTAATAGGCGCAGCCCATTCCGGTGTGCACTTTTGAACTGACGTTGCCATTTCTGCAAAGTCTTCGGTTCGTTTTTCTATAAAATCAGCATCATAAAGTTTTTCTACTATAATTACCTGCAACATAGCATTAATAAGCGCTAAGTTAGCACCGGGGCGTATGGGCAAATATGTTTTGGCAAGCTTGGCCACAGGCGTTTTGCGCGGATCTGCCACCACGAGCGCGGCCCCTTTTTGCACTGCATCCACCACCCGCGCATAAGCTAAAGGATGTTGAGCTGAAGTATTAGAACCTATAATAAAAATACAATCCGCTCCCCTTATATCCTCCAAAGGATTTGTGGCAGCACCGGAACCAAAAGACGCGGCAAGACCTGCCACGGTGGGACTGTGTCAAAGGCGGGCACAATGGTCAATATGCGGCGTTTGCATGATCGAACGCGCCAATTTTACCGCTAAATAATTTTCTTCATTGGTACACCTTGCAGAACTAAACACAGCAAAACTTTCAGGCGAAACAGCACGCACGGCATTCCACTTTTTGGCTATTAAAGCAATGGCTTCATCCCATGTGGCGTCTTGAAAAGAGCCGTCTGCTTGGCGGATTTTTGGCGAGCGTAACCTTTGATGATGCTGCACAAAACCATGTCCAAGCCAACCCTTGGCACAAAGCATGCCCAAGTTTACAGGGTGATCGGGCTTTGGGCGAATGCCTACAATGCGCCATCCGCTAAAATCTTGCGCTGCATCCACATAAAAATTACACCCGCAACCACAATAACCACATGTGGTGAGTACTGATTTCATGCTGTATACTCCATTTTTTTCATGGGGGAAATTCTATCAATTAATTTTTATTCAATAATCTTGCATAAATTTTTTCTATACATACACCAAGGGGCACCGTAAGCACTATGGCAAGCACAGCCATGCTGAGCATGCTTTCGCCACCGGCTATACCCATGGCCAAGGGCACAGAACCTATGGCCGCTTGCACTGTGGCTTTTGGCCAATAGGCCATTATACAAAAAGCTCGCTCCTTATAGGTGAGCTTGGTATATAAAAGCGCCACAAACACCCCGCAAGAACGAAATAATAAAGAAATTACAAGCATTGCCACGGCCATAAAGCCAAGGTTCAGGGTCACGCGCACATCCACAGCAGCCCCCACCAACACAAAAAGCAAAACCTCGGCCACCTGCCAAAATTTGCCCAAGTTTTGCGATAATTCTGCCGAAAGAGTTGATGCACTTTTATATCGTATGGTTATGGCCATGGTCATTATGGCAAGCAAGGCAGAAAAAGCATACGAGTTCGGTATAACTTTTTCTAAAAAAAGCAACCCTATAGACATACACAACAGAGCAATGATTTTTAGCGTGGGCGTAAATTCTTGACCATATTTTGTAAAAAAAGAAAAATACGCCGCGGCCGCATATCCTGCCAAAATTCCCACAAAAACACCAAGACCTATGGACAAAGGAATGCGCGAAAAATGCTGCCATTGCACCCCTTCGGCAATGCCCCCCTGCGTAATGCCCTCCTGCGTAATACTCAGGAGCGAAGAAAAAACAAGCACCACAAATATCCCGTCTAAAGAAGCCCCCGTGAGTAGCATTTGCGGAATTTTTTTAGCCACTCCATAACCGCGCTCCATAATTGTTACCATGGCTGGAACCACCACAGCAGGCGACACCGCCGCCACAATAGTACCCATGAGTGCCGCTTGCAAAAGCGTTATATTAAATAGAGTTGGCGCAAAAAGCATAAAGGCTGCAATCTCACAAGAAGCCGGAATACATGCCAAAAGAAAAGCAGGCCTTCCCATTTTTTGCATATCTTTAAGTTGCAGGGCAAAGCCTGCTTTAAGCAATATTATCACAAAAGCAAGTTGCCGAATGTCAGGCGAAATGAGCAATATGGTGGCGTCTAAAAGATTAAGAGCATGGGGCCCCAAGGCCACACCCACCCCAAGCATGCCCACCATACGCGGTATGCCAAGCTTGGCGCACAAATAAGCCGCAGAAAATCCCGTTAGAAATATAAACGCCAGAGAAGTTAACATATTTTATTATCTCGCAATTGGCTATTGATATATTGTAATTATTTTATCAAACGTAAAAAACAAGACAAATAACTTTTTTTTTGTTATGCGTAGCTTGTGATGTCAATATACTGTAAACTTTTTGGATTCACAACCTCTAATCCACAGCAAAACACCAATAATTCTAAACAATTAGATACATAGGAAAACACCGTGAACAGACAAGAAAGGCTTTTAGAAGGGTTTTTTGAGCTTGTAAGAATTGACAGCCCCACCCGTGATGAAGAAAAAATGGCAAAGCATGTCAAAGCAAAATTACAAGAACTTGGCTTTGACTCCATTACCG
>CAYJGS010000207.1:0-3716 GCA_964369505.1 uncultured Desulfovibrionaceae bacterium
ATTTTCGTGCCTTTCCACCAAGACAGTTTTACTGTCTTAGGTGGCGCAAACCCACGAAGTGGGGTTTGTCATCAAACTGAAAGCCTTGTGCTTTCGCACAAGGCTTTTCACTTTTCTTACAATTAATACAGCCTAATTAGACGATTCAAAATCGCTCAAATCAGGGCTCAAGTTAGGATTAGAGGCATTAATATCTAAAGGATATGCTGTGATAACACTTCTGCGTTGTGCAACGCCAAGAGCGCCGGGGTGGGTGTTTAGGCCAACCACAAGATCAAGCACACCGTCATTATTCAAGTCGCCAAGGTCAGAGTTGATAACAGAACCACGAATGCGGCGTGTTTTCCATTTTAAACCAAGACCAACCCCGTCCCAATACAAAGCATGGATTTCACCTTGAGGGAAGAAACGATAATTATCAAAGAATTGCGATGCAGTAGATACAGGCTTATTAATAAGCAACACATATTCGCCACGGCCTTCAAGGTTGGCCATAACCATACGCATGGGGGCAAAATAGCGGTCTGGCAATTGATAGCGCTTATCCACACCAAGACCATCAATGGTTTTGTAGTGCTCCATGCCTACAGCAGAGCCGGAATAACTGTCTGCTGTTTGGTGCATATTTTCACCTGATGTGCTAAACACCTTAATGCGCTCGCTTTCAGAATCAAGCACAACAATTTTTTCTACATCATTTTCAGGATTAGCGGGCATGTAAGCAAAGTTAAACACATTGGCACCCTTGGGCAATTGGATTTTAGAACCAAGAGTTACGGTATCTCCCACCACATTGGCCACATACACGCCTGGGCGGAACATCTTAATGCCATCCCACGACTGAGCGATGAGAGTTGGAGTATACGTAGGTGCCAAAGGCACAACATTTAAGAAATAGCCCACACGCTTTGTAAAGCGACGTAATTTGCCACCGTCAAAGCTGTAAATATACGAAGAAGGTCTGTTGTCATCATCACCAAAACATGTAACCACCAACTGATAGGCCTTTTTACCTGTAAGGCGAACCTTGCGAAGAATAAAAGCTTGGTCAGACATGGAAACAACTTCTTCGGCCAATTTTTTCATGGCGCCATTATTCCAATCATAAATATATAATTTGTGATCGCCAAGAACAGCAATTTGAGTGTTACCATCACCGGTAAAATCGCCGATGGTAAAATCTACCATATCGTATTGCAAAATAGAGCTGCGCAAGCGCGAACCGTCATTGGTGCCGCTACCTTGATAGCGGAACTGAGGATTCAAATACACTTCTTTTTGTGTGGATTGGTTCATTTGGTTGATACGGTTGTCGTCAGAACCAATTTTACGTCCAAAAACTTCACGACTTAAGCCATCAGCCATACCTTGCACGGCACCGATAAGATTAGAAACAGAGCTTTGCGCATTGCGTTTCCATTCTTTACCTTGCATATCACGCATGGTTACTTCGATAGTGGCTTTATCTTCAATAATAACAACATTTCCCCAAAGGGCATAACCGGCTTTGGCTGCATTTTGTACTTTAGCAACATCTGCAGCGCTGGCTGGGGCTTTGGCTGGAGCAGACGCTTTGGCCACTTCTACTTGCCCAGGCCACACAAGGCGATTGGAAAGAGTTGAAGGAATAGCTTTGCCAAGATAAGCATAGCCATCAGGTCCGCTTACACTAAATGGCATAACCATAAAGGTTTTAGGCGCTGCCATGGCTAGTGTCGCCCAAAGCAAGGTTAAACATGCCGCAAAGGCTATGTGTATTGTTTTCTTCATGCAAGACTCCTTGAAATATATGGGAAGGTGCTCCCTAACGCTTCTCTATACCTTACTCTGTACCCATCTTGCAAGTTACATCTGGTACAAATTTTTGAAATTTACTCTTTTTTTTTATGCGGCTTGTGAAAAATTAATATGCTAGCTTTTTTTAAATTTTGTTGCTAGTTAACCCACGTGCAACTGGCTTATAATGTATAAAAAAATACTGTATCATATAAAATTTGTGAGAAAATAGTATGCGTTCTTTTCGCTTAGTGTGTGATGTTACACAAATACCTCTGGTAGAAGCTCTGCTTTTAGCCGAAGGCTATGTATTCAAACCTGAGCCTTTTTCGCCTTGGTGCCGAGTTCTGTTGCAAGAGCCAAAGCCCTTAGGTAGTAGCTTGGCGGCGATTTTTGGTAAAATTTATATTCAAGATCGCTCTTCTATGCTTCCCCCCTTAGCTCTTATGCAAGATAATTCTGCCGTGTGTTCCGCAAAGGGTGAAGTCGTGCTTGATATGTGCGCAAGCCCAGGCAGTAAAACAGGTTTTTTGGCACAACTTTGTGGCAAAGAGGGTTTTGTGCTCGGCAATGAACCTTCAAAAGCACGCCTTGGCACCTTGCGCGAAAATATGAAAAAGCTTGGTTTTTTACATGTAGCCACTTGCTCTTATGCTGGCGAAACCTTACCCCTCATACCGCAAAGCTTTAATAAAATCCAATTGGACCCACCCTGCTCCGGTTGGGGCACTGTGGAAAAAAATCCGCAAGTGCTCAAGCTTTGGCAAGGCGACAAAGTCAAGCCCTTAGTGGCCTTACAGCAAAAATTACTTAAAAAAGCCCACGAATTATTATGCCCCGGCGGTGAAGTGGTGTATTCCACCTGCACCACCAATGAAGCAGAAAATGAAGCTCAGGTGCGCTATGCGGTGAACGAACTTGACTTTGAATGCGTTCCCTTAGAGCCTTTTGCGGGCTTTGTGTGGGAAAATCCCTCACAAGGTGGCGAGGGCACTTTGCGTGTAGATGGCGCACGCTCTGGAGCCCAAGGTTTTTATATTGCCAAATTACGCAAAAAAGCTTTGCCTGCGACATGCATAGCACAAGAGCCTCTCCACTTTGCGGCAGTGGACACTGCCATGCTTGAGGCTTCCTGCACAGATATGCAACTTTTACCCACAGGACATGCGGTAATTTTTGGCAAAAAAGCACGTTTTATACCGCAATATGTGCCGCAGCTTGTGCCCAAAGAATTTCTATGGCAAGCGGCCGCTTTGGGTAAAGTGGTGGGTGACCGCATAAGCCTTGACGCGCATTGCACAAGCCTTATGCCACATAAAGCGCCGCCTGAAGCCTTAGTGCTTGATTCTGTGGCAGAAATACAAGCTCTTCTCCAAGGGCAAAGCGTGCAAACAGGCATTACAGGGCGAGAAACAGGTTTATACTTTGGGCACGCGTTGGGGACTTTGCCCTTAGGACGCATAGCTCTAAAAAATGGCCGCGCCCTTTGGCATGGCAGGTAGTGCTTTGAAGTGTAGGCACTTTGGCGCCGCAGTAAGCGGATAAGCCATGGGATATACCTTGACAAAACGCCACTTTGTGCTTACCTAAAAAACAGAGAGGGCAAGTGCTCGTTACACTCACCCTCTCCTTGGGGCAACCCTCCGCTATAGATTGTTTATAGCTTGATTTTTTTGCCGCTCTTAGCCCGACACCAAGAGCGGCAAACTTATTCTAAAACCAACGTCTTAGAATAAGAACCACCAGAATTCCAGCAATAATTTCAATTGCTAAATCTAGCAGGATATGCACCATAGGCACCACCTCCTCTCGGAGAGTAGACTTTGCCCGTACTCACTTATTATAGTAATATGCAAGTTTAAGCAAATTATCGAATGAAGTAG
The DNA here is from genome assembly GCA_964369505.1 of uncultured Desulfovibrionaceae bacterium. Lineage (GTDB taxonomy): Bacteria > Desulfobacterota > Desulfovibrionia > Desulfovibrionales > Desulfovibrionaceae > CAYJAD01. The sequence continues at coordinate 3,660 of CAYJGS010000207.1, forward strand.
GCGCGCACGTCACTTGTTTACGTGCGCATCATACCTGCCGCAGTAAGCGGATAAAGA
>CAYJGS010000208.1:0-3707 GCA_964369505.1 uncultured Desulfovibrionaceae bacterium
AGCAGTAAAAGATGGCATAAGCCACCATTTTCTATTACTCTTCACCTTTCACATAAGGTACATAGAGTTTGTCTGTAGCTAAAATATGCTTTAAAAGCCAATCTTTTAAGAATTCCAAAAGATCTACCCCAAGCATAGCGTGGCCGCTTTCTGCCTGTTCTTTAAAATGCACAAGCTTTTTCACAAAGACTTCATGCGCTTTTTTGTGTTGTGCAGAAGCCGGATAATTGTGCGCGTCAAAAAGTTTTTCTTCGTCATTAAAATGCCGTACCGTGTAGTCTCCAAGCTCTTTGAAAATCTTTGCAAGAGATTCTTTTCCTTCATTTTTTTGCATGGCGGTATAGAGATTATTTATCAAATCACAAAGCCTCTTATGCTGCTTATCCACAAAATCAACGCCGAGCTCAAATTTCTTATTCCAAACAATAAACTTATCAGCCGAAGTGGCACCCTCAAGCTCACCGGTATTTAAAGCAGTTACAATAACTTCAAGCTCCTTAGCACTGCCCGAAATATTGGTTAAAATTTGCAAAAATTGCTTCATGGCATCAGAAGTAACAAGCGCAACATCTTGCACGGCGTGCAATTCTTCATTGGCTTGATTACTGGTATTGGATTGCTCATTGGTGGCTGTGGCAATATGGCGTAATTGCCCGGCAGTTGTGTCCATACCTTCTACAATTTCTTGCATAAAACTTCCAGCATCTGTAGCTTTTTCAGAGCTTTCCACCGTATAATCCACAGCTTTTTCTACAGCGAGCACATTGCGTTCTGCCTCTTCCCTAATACTCACCACAGCATCTTCTACTTCTCGGGTCGCCACAATGGTTTTTTCAGCCAATTTACGAACCTCGTCAGCCACCACAGAAAATCCTCTGCCGGCTTCGCCCGCTCTTGCAGCTTCAATGGCTGCATTCAATGCAAGTAAATTCGTTTGGTCAGCCACTTCGTTAATAACAGACATGACCTTGCCAATATCTGCGGTTTTTTTAGTAAGCGTAGCCATGGTATCGCGAAGATCCAACACAGTTTCTTTCACAAGGTCAATGGATGTTATGGAGTCTTGCACACCGGCCATACCGTCAAGAGCTTTTTGCCTTGAATTATCAGCACCTTCTGATGCAGAAAAAACTTCTCCCGCCGCATTGCTTGCAAGCTCCACAACGCTTAACATAGCATTTTGGGTAACACCAAGACGCTGCACTTGCTCTTGCATGCCTTTGTCCACATGCTCTACCACCTGTAAAAGCTGCTGCACCCCTTGCACCAGTCTTTCCATAACAGTAGAAGCTTTTACAGCTATTTTTTTCATATCTTCAAGCGTTTGCGCCTGTTCTGCATCTTGTGCTTTTTGCTTAGCCAAAAGCTCTGCTTCGTGAACACGGCGCTCTTCAGCTTCTTGTATAAATATTTTTTGCGCATGAAATTTTTGCAACCACGTGTTTTGTAATTCAAAACATAATTCATAGACTGAAGAATGAGGCTCTTGCTTTTTTATAGATTCAAGGGCAATATCTTCACGTTGCATTTGTATATTGATTTGTTGTAACAAATCTGTAAGTTGCGCTTTTTCCATGCCAACTTGGCGCTTGGCCAGCAAAAGAGCTCCAAGGCTCAAAAATGCGCAAATACATAATAAAGTCAACCTTATAAACAGTTCTAATTCAAATGCTACAGCACAAACAAAACCAAGCAACAACACAACAAGGCTGAACAAATGCAAAAAAAAGCTTTTCATACTATTCCCTACCCATAATATATTATGATGATGTAGTAAAATTATCCACTAAACACCCTTTAGAGCTTATCGGACTCAATAGTAAAAAACAATAGAATAAAGATATAAATAAAAAATAGTTTTCATGAAAAAGAGAGAAATAATATGTATAAACTAGACGCTCGCAATATTCCCTGTCCTCAACCTGTGATCGCTTGCCGCAATATGCTTTTGCAGCATAATCCAGATCAATTGACAGTAACTGTAGATAATGAAGCAGCCAAAGAAAATGTGACTCGCTTCCTTGAACAAAAAAATTACAAGGTACTGCACAGCCAAGAAGATAAAGACTTTATAATCACTGCCAAAAAATGCGACGATGCTATCCAAGAAAATACCCTGCAAAATAATAACACCGCACCACAGGACACTGTTTATTTGCAGCCGCAGGAACAAGAAAAAGTTGTGGCGTTTATCACCACAGAAACTCTAGGGCGCGGCGATGATGACCTTGGCAAAAAACTTATGATTACATTTTTGGAAACCCTTGAAGAATTTGGCGAGAAACTTTGGCGTGTTATTTTACTTAATGGCGGTGTGAAACTTGCCACTCATGTAAATGCCTCTGAAAATACTGCCCACGAACTCAGTTTGAGCCTTAAAGCTTTACAGAAACTAGAATCACATGGGGCAAAAGTACTTGTTTGCGGCACTTGCCTTGCACATTATGGACTTATGGAACAAAAAGGTATTGGTGAGACATCTAATATGCTGGATATTATGACAAGCTTAGAATTGGCAGATAAAATTATCCGCCCTTAACACGCTTACCGATTACTAAAAAAGATTCCTCTTATTTAAAAATACTGATAAATCTCTGATATTGCAAATGGCAAATGCACGATATAGATAGTGTCATCAAATAGCGATTTTTTGCGTATACCTAGAGCGTGTTCACATAAAATGATTTTTTGTGCATATCAAGGAAGATGAGCTTATTTTGAGGGAATGTATTCTTCTCATACTTGACCGAAACAATAAGCGAAATCTGACGCAGAGATGCGCAAAAAGGCGTTTATGTGAACACGCTCTAGAATGTAATGCGGCTAAGCTCCTTATACGCTTCGATAACTTTACCGCGGACAGCAGATGTTAAACTCATGGCAACGCTGGCTTTTTGTAATGTTACCATAAGTTCGTGTACATTTTGCGTGCGGCCAGAAGCAAATTCGTCAATGGCAGCGGCTTTTGCGTGTTGCAACGATTGTAATTTATCAAAACTGTTGGACACAGTATCGCTGAACGAATTGGGGTTTGCCGTAGGTAAGGTTTGACTTACGCGGCTTTTAATAAAATCTGCATGAGCGCCAAAATTTTCACCTTTGTCTACGGTATCACGCACAAGAGATTGATCAAGCACATTGGCAAAGGTCATATTTTGAGAAGAGCCACTGGTGGTTGATTGCTTAAGATTAGACTCAACCCGTCCAAAATTTTGCAAAGCATTGGTGTAGGCTTGTATGCCTATATTATTAATACTCATAATCGCTCCTTCTTACAATATCGCGCTTGCGCTTGACCTTGGCTCTAGCAGCCTGTTAAAAATCGTTTCTAACAAAAAAACTTTAAACATACTAAATTCTTCTATTTTTTCAGGCCGTTCAAAAAGTGTAAGATGCAAGGAAGATTGCTTTTTTTGAGGAAGCATTGGGCTCTTATGGCCCATGCAACGAACAAAAAAGTAATCTGACGTAAGCAGATTGCACTTTTTCAACGGCCTGCTATCGTCCAATCTCTAAAGCTTTCTGATACATCTGCTTAACCGCGTCCTTATTTACATATCGCTACGCCGAAAAACGTGGTTTTCGGCTAGCTCCGGTCACTTTGTGACCGCGTCAAGCTTACGCTTGACCTTGGACGCTAACCATATTGCTTAATTTGCTATCGTCCAATCTCTAATGCTTTCTGATACATCTGCTTAACCGCGTCC
>CAYJGS010000209.1:0-3705 GCA_964369505.1 uncultured Desulfovibrionaceae bacterium
TGCCATGAGTAAAAGTATGAGCAAGGGAAAAAAGTATTTATGCATAATGTCTCCAGGGTTTTTAAGGAAACACTGATTAAATCGTGTTTCCTTAATCAATAGTATACAAACACCACTTCGTGGTGTTTGCGCCGCCGAAAGGCAGCAAAGCTGTCTTGGCGGAAAGGCACAAAAATCAATCATTTAACGGGCAAGCAAAGCTCGCCCTATTCTTGATTTTTGGTCGCATTAACTATCGTCAACGCTCCATTTAAGGAAACACTGATTAAATCAGCGTCTCCTTAAGAAATTTTCTTTAATAAAGAGATATACATGATAACAGCCGACCTTCACGTTCATACACTATATTCGCATGGGCAAGATACACCAAGGGCCATGTGGGAATCTGCCGTTCAAAAAGGCATTGAGCTTTTAGGCTTTACCGAGCATTCGCCAAGGCCTGAAAAATATACGTACAGCAATGAATACCGCGAAAAGCTCACTAAATTTTTTCCGCAATATGTTAAAGAAGTTCAAGGGCTTAAGGCGGAAAATCCCGGTAAGGTGTTGCTTGGCATAGAAATGGACTGGATGGAAAAAGACATACCTTTTATCAAAAAATCTTTAGCTGAGTATGATTTCGATTATCATATTGGTAGTGTGCACTTTCTTCAAACTTGGGGTTATGATGATGACCCAAAAGATTGGAAAGCCTTGCACACAAGTCATTGCTTTGAACATTATGAAGCGTATTTCACCACCGTGCGGCACATGGCAGAAAGTAAACTTTTCCATATTGCCGGGCATTTGGATCTTATAAAAATTTTTTCCATCGAGCATTTTCGTGCTTGGATAGAAAATCCCGTAGCGCAAGTTTTGGTAGCAGAAGCGCTAAAGGCCATAAAAGATGCGGGCATGGCTCTTGAAGTATCTTCAGCAGGTTTAAGAAAAGCTTGCAAAGAAATATATCCAGGGCCATCCATCATGGCTCTTGCCAAAGATATACAAGTTCCCATCAGCTTTGCTTCAGATGCGCACAATGTGCACGATGTGGGGGCGGATTTTACAACCCTTGCCGACTATGCCCGCTCTTATGGCTATGAACACAGTGTGTGGTATTGCCAAGGCCAAATGTTTGAGCGCCCATTTTAGCACATTGTTAAAAGCTTACTTTGATGAAAGCAGAAGAAATTCTTATAAATTTACGCAATATTAGTGTTTCCCTGCCTTGCGCACAAGCGTATAACCATGTGCAAGATTTTGACAGCAAAATGCAAATTTTGCGCAATCTTAATTTTTGCTTATACAAAGGCGAGCATGTGGCCATTGTGGGGGCCAATGGCAGTGGTAAATCAAGCTTTTTACGCCTTTTACGTGGGGAACTTTGGCCTGATAAAGATGGTGGAAAGCTTTTTTGGCAATATAATGGCAAAGAAGAAAGCTCCATGCTTGTGGGGCGTGCGCTTTGCGCCTTGGTAAGTCCTGCCTTGCAAGAAAATTATGTGCGCCAAGAATGGTCGCTCAGCGGCGAAGATATTTTGCTCACTGCCTTTGCAGACTCACATCTGCTCTACACAAAAAATACGATAGAACAAAAAAACGCCGTCAAAGCTATGGCCAAAATGCTTGGCGCAAGCCACCTTTTGTCTATGCAAGCCACAGCTCTTTCACAAGGGCAATTACGCATATTGTTACTCGGGCGCGCATTGCTTAAAAAGCCATCGGTGCTTTTGCTCGATGAATATGTGGACGGTCTTGATACTCATGCCCAAAAGCGCATGCATGAAATTTTATACCAAGTGGCAAGCCAAAGCACCATAGTGCTCACCGCGCACCGCGCAGCAAGCATTCCCGCTTGGCTTAGCAAGCGCCTGTATATGCAAGGCGGCACCTTGCAAAGCGAAATGCCTGCGCAAAGTATTGCCACGACGCCGCAAAGCATACATACAGCCCCTATTTCGCAGCAGTGTATATTTTCTGTGGAAAATGCCACGGTTTTTTTGGAAAGAACTCCCGTATTGCATCATATTAATTGGCAAACATTTAAAGGTGAGCATTGGATGTTGCACGGCGACAATGGTTCCGGAAAATCCACATTATTGCGACTCTTGGCCGGGGAAGTCTGCGTTGCAGCTGGTGGGCAAGTATATCGTTATTTTAGCCGCCATAAGGCACAACTGACCGCCAAAGGGCGCGACGACATAACAGAATTATCATGCATTCAAAAGGCCGTGCATCTTATTTCTTATGAGCTACAAGCAACATATCCTTATGATATTACAATAGAAGAGCTCATACTGTCAGGGCATGATGCTGTGCAGGGCATATATAATCCTTATACAGAAGAACAAAAAGAAATAGCTTGGCACATTCTGGAAGAATTTGAGCTTGATTCTTTAGCAAAACGGCGCATGCGCAGCTTGTCTACAGGGCAATTGCGCTATGCTTTGCTTGCGCGCGCCATGGTGGGCGACCCCGAAGTATTGCTTTTGGACGAGCCTTTTTCGGGTCTTGATATGGCATGGCGCATGCGTATGATGCATATGCTCGAAAAAGCGGCCGAAAGTGCACAACTTATTTTTGTGTCACACTATGCAGAAGACCGCTTGAGTAGTATCAACAAAGAAGCGCATATGGAACAAGGAAAACTGTTTTTTTAAAAATCTGTTTGTATGGGGGGAAGGAGCCCCCCATCCTCTACCAAAACGCGCTTACCTCTTTACCGTAAAAATTAATTCAAAATATAGCGCATGGGGTTAACCGGTGCGCCACCCACCTGCACTTCATAATGCACATGCGGCCCTGTGGAACGGCCAGTAGAGCCCACAAGCCCAAGCACCTCGCCACGCTGCAACCACTGCCCCACCTTTACCATGCTTTTTTGTAAATGCGCATACTTGGTCACAATGCCAATGCCGTGGTCAATTTCCACGCTTATACCATAGGCACCGTCCCAACCCGATTGCTTAACCTTACCAGAAGCCGTTGCCACAACAGGTGTTCCCCTACGTTGACTGATATCAATGCCTTTATGGAAGGCTCTGCCTCTGCCAAAAGGAGATTTACGCATGCCAAAACTTGAGGAAACATATCCTTCTACAGGCCAAATGGATGGAGTAGACAACAAGCTTGTACGTTTTTCGCGCACAGCCACAATGAGTTCCTGTTGTAAAACTTCTTCTAGGCGCACATCTTCACCAAGTTCGTGCAAAAAATCTTGCATCTTACGGGCTAAAAGCACAGGTCTTTGTAATGGCAATGCATTGTCAAAAAAAGCCGGACGCTGCGCGGTGGTGGAAGCTCCCAAGGTCTTGTCAACATCCATCATATGCCTAAGCCTTGCATCAAAACGCTCCATGCGCTTTACATCGTCCGAAATGCTTTTAATCTTTTCAAGCAAACTTAATACCAGCGCATTTTGCTCTTCAATGCGTCTTTCCGCTACAATAAATTTTTCTCCTGCTGGGCGCAAAGTAATATACCTTTCAAAAAGCCATGCGCTGCAAGCAATGAGCCCCACAAAAGAAAGGAAGATAAGCCAACCAAACCAAGAGCGGACACGCAATTCTTTGCTGCTGCCCTTGGCACCTGCACGAATAATAACTATATGATATTTTCCAAAAAACATGGAACCTCAACAATGTTGTTTAAGTAAAAAAGATATTAAAATCTTTTCAGAGTGCTGACAAAGTCAGCACGATCGATAAATCAGGAATAGGGCGAGCT
>CAYJGS010000210.1:0-3692 GCA_964369505.1 uncultured Desulfovibrionaceae bacterium
AAATTGCGCCTACTCTTGATTTATCGATCGTGCTGACTTTGTCAGCACTCTGAGTCCTTATGAGTAATCATAAGGACTTTATTTTATGTTACGGCTTTAGCCGATTGAGCCGAAAGCGAAACAGTTAATCACCCGCTATGCGGACGGACATAAAAAATTATACAAAAATACATTTAAATGATTAAATTTCATGTTTTTTTTTGATTGGAAGCTTTGCTGGCAATAGCGGCGCAAAATCCACGAAGTGGGGTTTGTCATCAAACTGAAACCGATGCATAATTATACAAGAGGTCTGAACTTGTAGATAGTGAAATTTTGTTTTATATTGAGTCTTCTTTAAATGTTGTCCATGCCATGAAGAGTGATAAAAAATGGGCTTTGCAAATGGCATGAATATCGTATTATGAAGAACATCACGTCAGATACACTTTGGGATAATAAAAAGTCGCTCTGCACATAGTAGATAAGTCGTTAAAAAATGGGGATAAAATGAAATATACTTTAGCGTCAGCATGTGTACCTGCTATTTTAGATGTTGCACAGGATGTCTACATTGTTGTGGAAAAAGACACCTTGCAAGTGTTAGAATGGAACCCTGCCTTTACGAGAATGAATTTTGGTAAACATTTGCCGCAAGAGGACATATTTTTAAACCAAGAGCCGTATACCTCGCATTTTTCTGGCGTGAAAGATGTTATAGCCATGCACACACAGCTTTTATGCGCTGGCAATGAGCCCAAGGATTTTTCTGAGTTGCCTTTGAGAAAAAAAGCTCATGGGCAACAAGATATGTCTGCAAAAGTTCTACATATTATGGAAGAAAATAATGCCGTTCTTTTGCATATACGCGAAGATAGTGCTGTAGGTTTACCCGCTCAAACGACCTTGCGAGCCCTTGAAAGACGCGACGTTTTATTGCAAGCTACCAGCAAAGCAGCGCAAGAACTTGCATCAGAAGATAAAGACTTTGAGCGTGTTATGGATAAGGTGCTGCGCATTATAGGCAAAGCCACCGATGTGGATAGAGTGTATGTGTGGCATCTCCACGAGTCACCGTATCCTGAAGACACGCGTGTATACACCTCTCAGATTTATGAATGGTGCGACGAAGGGGGGGCGGCTGTTCCGCAACAAGGCAACGAGCTCACCGTTAACATGGTGATGGAAGAGATTGTCCCCACATGGATGGACACCTTTTTGGCAGAAAAATGCATCAACGACCATGTAAAAAATATGCCTTTGGCCGAAAGAAATCAATTAGAGCCTCAAGGCATTATTTCTATGTTAACGGCGCCCATGATACTTCATGGGCGTGTGTGGGGTTTTATCGGTTTTGCCAACTGTCATACAGAATATCTATGGAGCAGCTCAGAAGAAGATATTTTGCGCACAGCAGCTACGCTGGTTTGTACCGCTATTAACAGCAGGCGAACCAGTGAAGCTTTATCCCATGCGCAAGAGCGCTTTGGGCATGTGGCAGAAGCCACAGGTGATATAATTTGGTCGGTGGATGAAAAGCAAAAAATAACCTACATTTCTCCGCGCGTGAAAGTTTTGCTCGGTTATGAACCTGAAGAGCTTTTGGGGAAGCCTTTTGATGTGATTTTGGTTAATGGTGACGACTTCGTCTTTACTGCCACGGCGCAAAATCCCATTATGCGAGATTTTGAACTGCGTGCTTATGCTAAAGACGGGTCCATACATTGGTTACGCTCTTCGTGTAAATACTCTTTTGCTGAAGATGGCACTTTGCTGTACGGCTTTGGCTCTAGCGCTGACTTTACGCGCATGCATCATGTGCAAGATGAGCTGAAAATTACCAATAAAGAATTGGAAGAAGCCAATAAAATTGCCCATGAACTGGCAGACTCTGCCCATAGGGCCAATGCCATTAAAGGGCACTTTATCGCCAATGTGAGCCACGAAATTCGCACGCCCATGAATGCCATTGTGGGCATAACACATCTTTTAAAGCACACTGAGCTGAATCTAAAACAAGCAGAATACATACAAACCATCGATGATTCCAGCGTGGCTTTGCTCGGCATTATCAATGATCTTTTGGATTTTTCCAAGATTCAAGACGGTAAGATGATTGTGGAAGAACATTCTTTTACCATGCAAAGCATTGTAGATGATGTGACTAAAACCGCCAAACATTGGATAGACGAAGATAAATTGACCTTTTCTTTCACCGTGGATTCACAAGTGGAACCCAGTTATGTGGGAGATGTTATTCGTTTAAATCAGGTGCTTACTAGTCTTACCACCAATGCTATAAAATTTACTCATGAGGGAAGCATTCAAATAAGGGTGTGGGTAGAGTCTGACAGCAATGAATCAATACTGCTGCATTTTTCGGTGCAAGACACAGGCATAGGTATTTCAGAGGAGCAAATGGGCATGCTTTTCGAAGGTTTTACCCAAGCAGACACTTCCAGCACCAGACGCTATGGCGGCATAGGGCTTGGGCTTGCTTTGTGTAAAAGTTTGACGACGCTTATGGGCGGCGAGCTTTGGTGCACAAGCACGCAAGGAATTGGCACCACATTCCACTTCACTTGTCGCCTTGGGAAGAAAAAAGAAAAAGGCGAGCGAGTTAATAAACTTCTTAATGAAATACATATTGTTGCCGCTTTTCCCCATGCACAAGCTTTTGCCCTTTTACAAGAAACCTTGTCTCCCTTGGGCTTTTTGCACATAACTTTTGCTGAAGATACACTGTCTTTAAAAAAGCATATTGACGGGCTCACAAAGCCAGATATTATTATTGTGCATGAAAAATTCAGCGATGTTTCCTTTGTGGGCAATGCCCTAAAAAATGACGATGCGTATTTTAATGCCATACCTATTATTTATTATGCGCAGCACTCTAAGCCTGATTTTGGCTCTACATGTACGATTGTAGATTCTTTAGGGGCGTCGGTGTTGTATGATTCTTTTGTGAAGATATTGGGGACGAAGTTTGAGCATAATACAGATTTATGCCAGCAAGGCTTTGAAAATCTTTTGCGCACGCAATTTAGCGGTAAAAAAGTACTTCTTGTGGAAGATAACGTAGTTAATCAGATGATTGCGGAAAATATTCTTAAGGAAGTGGGGCTTGTGGTTACCATTGCCAATGACGGCGTTGAAGGCTGCGAGTTTATGTATAAAGAAAAATTTGATCTTGTTATTATGGATGTGCAAATGCCTAAGATGGATGGGTTAAGTGCGGCGAGGAAATTGCGTGAAGATACGCAATTTGCACACATTCCCATTATTGCCATGACAGCACATGCTATGGATGAAGATAGAGAAAAGAGTTTCCAAGCGGGAATGAATGACCATACAACCAAGCCTATTGACACCGCAAATTTATTTAAAGTGCTTTATTATTGGCTTTCTAAAGCGCATTCTGAGACCTCATTGGGGTAAAAATTTCAATGTATCACAGTCTGTTTAAAAATAACAAAACTTCTACAAGATATTTTTAAATATAAAATTATAATGCGACTTTCTGAGATGATTGTATTGTATTGTATTTTCAAGTAAATCAATGTTTGTTTTTCTGATTAGGGTGCAATCCATCTAAAATTTTATGGATTGCACCCTAAAGGGCATAAAACGCGCCGCCCCTCGTTCCTCGGATCTCTTCGCAATGACAAATTATTACATTTCAATTGCGAACGTAGCGACGCAATCCATGCCTT
>CAYJGS010000211.1:0-3660 GCA_964369505.1 uncultured Desulfovibrionaceae bacterium
TCTTTCAAATATTAACAATAAATTTATATGCAAAAATAATTGTGCAGAGCTTTCAAATTAGATAGTCTGTATTGCTCTTAGGCTGGCAAATGCTCCACTAAAGTGCGTTCAATGGCACTGAGGCTAAAGTTTTTCATAATATGCAATGATTTTTTGTGTTTTTTGCAAAGGCTCTTTACCTGCAGACATGCAGCGTGGCTATTGCAGTTTACAGGGCATAAGATCATGTCCGCCCTTTGTAAAAGATTTTCAAGCTTATTGCCACCTTTACGTAAATGCCCGGCATGGTATTCAAATTCATGTCCATTGGCTTCTATAAGCTGACGATATAAGGGTTCCATGCGCTCTATGCCACCTACAATAAGTACTTTTTTGGGGCAATTAGCACAAGGACAGGGGGTGTTGCATGTTTGGCAAGCCATATCTTTGGCTTGATAGGATTGTGAATTTTTATTTGCTATTCTACTTGTTTGTTTTGTTTTTTTAGCCATGGTGTGCCTCCTTTTCGGTATGACTTGAGAGCACAATATGCTAAATGAAAATGATTGTCAATATTAAAAAATGTTTTTTTTAACCCCCTGCACAATCGGTTGTGCAGGGGGTTAAAGTATTGATGCTTAGTTATGCGATAAAAAATCAAGAATTTTAATTCGCAAGGGCTTGTGCGCCAAAAAACATCTCGTGTGACACAGAAAATAATATTATTCTGCATACGCTAAGCGGCGGATGTGTACTTGGCGCAATTCTTTTCGGGTGAGCAGAACGAGTTTTTTTTGACGCAGTTCATGTATATCTTGTGCATAGAATATGCCGGCGGCCGGATCTTCTGTGGCTAACAAGGTGCGTAGTGCTGCGTCATTTTCGTCGAGCAGGTTATCAATCAGTTGTATCTCCGTCTCCAATTCCGTCTTGGTCTGCGGCAATAATGCGTCGTCTGACAGGTTTTTCATGCTGCGGCTCCGTAGTTGGTTTTTTTTCGTGAGGGCAGGGCAGAGCATTATACATATTCCAGAACTTGGGATAAAGCTCTGTCATGATACCGGGATTGGCAAGCTTTAGATGCCTATGGGTGAAAGCGCAAAGGGCATAGGCCATGGCCCAAGCGGGTGATGGCGCTGTCCACACGGTGCTGTCGTCTGGATTTGCTTGTACGTTTTCAGGGCTTGCTTCTTCGCTAGTGGGATTTGCTGCAACAAGGCGCTGTGTTTTTGTTTGCAGGCCTGAGTATTTAGTGGGTGCGTTTTCATTTATATTAGAATTTTGGAAGGCAGCCACTTGTTCTTGAACGGCAGCGCTTTGGCTTTTGGCGGCGTGATGCAGTACAAAACCGTTAATGGGGGCATTGCTGCTTGTGTCGGTTGCAATGTCGTGTGTGCTTGGTTCGATGCTTGGATCTTGCGCAAGTATTTCTGCCGTATCTTGTGTGTCTGCACTTTCTTCTTGATCGGTGTTTTTTGGGTGTGAGGCAAAATGATTGTATTTGGATTGAGTGCAGATAATATTTTCTTCATTCCACATGAGGTCGAAATGGCTTAAAAAGAGTGCTGCTTCTTCTAGATTTGTATCGCTTGACAACGCGGGCATGGGTATGTCTGTGCCTTGTTTAGTTTGTAAAAGGCTTGCAACCATGCCAAGGGGGGCAAAGCGTTTATCAAGGTTTGTGAAATCTATTTTCTGTGCGTCTACCGAGGTCTCTTCCATAGGAGCTTGGGCGCTTACGCGTATGTTTGTATCGGTAATAGCAACATCGAGTCCCATGTTTTTATAAAACAGTTCAAGGGTTTGCGCTTCTTTGCATTTTGGCCAAAACCCTTCAAGAAGCACTGTGCCGCCTGCGACCACAGGCAGATATAGCAAGTAAGCAGCAAGGCTTAAGTCCATACCTATATGGGGCTCTTTTGGGGTTTTTATGGGGGCAACATCTGTGACGGGGGTGCATGTTATGCTTTGGCCTTGTTGTTTCATGTGGGCGCCGCAAGGTGTAAGTATGCTCAAGGCTTCTTCTAAAATAGCTTCGGCATGGGGGTGTGCGCCAAGGTGAACAGTGATGGGGGCTTCATAAAAGGGAGCCGCCATAAGAAGACCAAGCACAGCATCACGGTCAAGGTCTGCGGGAATGTTTATTTCGTCTGGCAAAATTCCTGAACATTCAATACGAATGGGCAAGCTGTTAGAGCCTGGTAATACATGGCTTAAACGCGCCCCAAGTTCGGGTAAAAATTTACGTAATACAGTAAAATCTTTGTTTTTAAGTTGTGATTCGCCAATAAATTTTGCACGCGTGGGTTTGCCTAGGTAGTGGGCAAGCAATAGATAAAAGTTTAGGGTATCATCGCCCACATGGATGACTTTGTCCGGTAAAGAAAGACCACCGCCTTCACGAGCGCGCAGGGTTCCGTCATCGTCCCATGCTAGGGATGTGGCGCATTGGTTAAACATTTTAATACATTCAATGGTCGCGTCGCTGAGCAGACTTGGGTATATGCGTAAAGCAGAACCTGAAACAGCTGCTAAAGCAAGATATAAGCGGCTGCGGCGGCAAGAAAGTGGTGCCGTTAGGCGTACATCCACAGGCATTTTTTGTGGCGCAAGGTTATAGGCTACGCGTACTTCGTCGCTGGATTCGCGTTTGGCAGAAAATTCGATTTCTTGGAGTAAGGCGAAAAGTTGGTGGATAATACGCGGATCGCGGGTCATTTTGGTGGCGTATTGTTCCCACGATGTACGCAATTCTTTTTCTTCACGGGCATCAAGGTGAGTGTTGCGCCCCTTCATTTTTTCTAAAATATTGCTGCGACGTGCAAACATTCGCAAAAGGTCTTTATCCATTTGCATAACAGTTTCGCGCAAAGGGGGACGTTTGGCCGGGCGTTTTTCTCTTTGATTGTCCATATTTTTTTCCGTATTGAGTATTGAAACATCTGCGCAATGTATTGCACAGAGCTCATATTGTTAACTTGAATTACTGCTTATCGCGAAAAAAATATTCAGGCAAGCCCAAATATAGCGCTGCTAAAGGTAAACTGAGGGTGATTTTTATGCAAAAAACATTATTTTTTTATTTTAATGTAGTAATTACATATTGTTAATTTGTATTTTGAAATGTTTTTTCAAAAAATACTAGACGGCGTTTAATAAATTGTGTTAAAGAATTTGAGACAAAAAATTTTCCAACGACGTATGTTTTTTTACAGGAAAAAAAAGCTTGTGAAAAATTGTACATTCTCTTGACGTTTTTTTTAAGTTCGGTTAGCTTGTTCTTAACGGCACAAAGTATTTTTTGTGTCGGCCTGGGTGGAATTTGTAAAAGATTGGAACTGCCAGTCTTTTTAGGTTCCGCTGGTGGATTTTCCGCTGGTTTTTTTTAGGATATAATTAACACTTAAAGTTGGAGGATTCGTATGCCGACTTTTGTCGATCCGTCCAAATGCGACGGTTGTAAGGGTGGCGAAAAGACTGCCTGTATGTACATCTGTCCTAACGACCTCATGATCCTTGATCCTGAGGAAATGAAGGCTTATAACCAAGAACCCGAGGCTTGCTGGGAATGCTATTCTTGTGTGAAGATTTGCCCACAAGGTGCTATCACAGCTCGTCCTTATGCCGACTTTGCTCCCATGGGTGGTACCTGTATCCCCATGCGCTCAGCCGACTCTATCA
>CAYJGS010000212.1:0-3653 GCA_964369505.1 uncultured Desulfovibrionaceae bacterium
AAGCTCGCCCTATTCCTGATTTATCGGTCGTGCTGACTTTGTCAGCACTCTGAAAAACGTATGTAAATACGTTTTTCATGTTCGACTAGATAGTGTCGTCAAATGCGCCTTTTTACATATATCTACGTCAGATTTCGCTTGTTTTATTGTGTAAAAGTTCTTTTAAATGCAATGCATTCTGCTATGATACTCACGGCTATTTCTTCCGGTGTTTCCGCATGAATATCCAAACCTATGGGACAATGCACCCTAGCCAAATCTTCGGCCAAAATTCCTTGCTTTTGTAAAGCGGTATACACTTGTTCTTTCTTGCGTTTACTGCCTATCATACCAATATAAGCGGCTTTTGTTGCAAGAGCTTGCTGCAACACTATGGCATCGTGCATATGGCCACGTGTTACAATAATAATACATGTATGAACATTTTTTACTCTATCAATAAAACAATGCGCAAAATCCGGAACAGTATGTACGCTGTGCGCTTGAGGAAAGCGCGTGCTTTGCGAAAATTCTTCTCTATCATCAAGCACACTTACTTGAAAGCCCACCATGGCTGCCAATTGTGTTGTGGGTTTTGAAATATGCCCACCACCCGCAATAATCATGCTCCAAGGGGCTGCATAAAATTCAGCCACACTAAAAGAATATTGCGAATCTGTATCTTGCTGCAAAAGCATGCTTTCTTTTAAAGGCCCTAGACAAGAAAAAGCTTGATTTGCTAAATCATTTATGGGTGTTGGTAATATTTTTTGGTGATTTTCTTGTATGCACATATGACGCTGCGTATTACCCTGTACCACTTGACTGAGCACCACCGCTCCTGCAACATCTAAACTTTGCAAAAGTTCATTAAAAAAATGAATATTGGCGGCACTTGGTTGTATGGGGTCTATAAAAATTTGTAAATTGCCACCACAAATCATATCACTTTGCGCGGCCATTTGCCCATCAAGCGTAAATCGTAAAAGCCTTGATTTCTGTGAAGTTATAGCTTCTATGGCAGTCTTAATGGCGCTGGCTTCGGCAAGCCCACCGCCTACAGAACCGGCCATAAGCCCACCCTTTCCCACAAGCATTTTTGAACCAGCACCACGCGGCGCTGAACCTTGCTGCTCCACAACACTTACCAAAGCCACCGGTTGCGCGTTTTGTAATGCCGCCACAAGTTGCAAAAGAAATTCTTTCATATATTTTCTTACCTGCTGTTATCAAAATAAGTTATAGAAAAAGAGTCATGCCTAGTTAGACAGTATCGTCAAATGCGCCTTTTTACATATCTCTGCGTCAGATTTCGCTTATTTTTTCGGTCAAGTATGAGAAGAATACACTCTCTCAAAATAAGTTCATCTTCCTTGATATACGCAAAAATTCGCTATTTGACGACACTATCTAAGAGGTTTTTTACGGAGCATTTTTAGCATTAAAGGATAAATATCCTCATTGCGATGATTAAACCTAAATTCGCATTCTTTCAAGTGCTAATCTCCCCACAAATGATGCCTTGAAGATTTGCTCTAGAGCAGTCAGGGACAATCTTGGTACAGTTTATGCTGCATAATGTAGAAGAGGCAATTTTTTCCGTCTATTATCGTCTTACCGTCTTTGCCAAAAAAAGAGACTGAATTCGTGCCAAAAAATAAAAAATACGTACGTCTTTTAGTACTCGACCTGAGTAAAAATATGCTTTGACGCCGTAATCGTCCACGGTACGTTATTTAGGGATAAGCTCTAAGCGAGGTATATATGCTTATATCATCTTCTGATTATTCATCTTCCATACTTTCCGCCTATGGTTCTTTTAACACGGCCATAGCCGGCGCCTACAATTCACAAAGAGAGCACGGCCTAGCCATTGATGTGGGAAGAAATGCAACAACGTTTAGTCCTACTACGTTCACAGACTTTTTAGATGCCAATATGAGCACCCCCTTGCCACAAGATGTGGTTTCTTTTAACACGGACACCACAAAAGCATTTTTTTGGGAAAACAATATCAGCACAGATATGTCTTCTCTTTTGCAAGATGCCATAGCCATAAAACCTCGTGACCCAGCACAAAATATCACAACACAAGATTCTTCACCCTTTAGTGTGAGCAGTGCAAAAACTGCCGATGAAGCCCGTGCGCAATACGATACTGCCCTAAGTAATGAATTTTCTGTTAATGATATGGACAATGTAGCATCCACACGCAGTCACTTACATATAGAGGACGAAAATGGCACAGCCTTTCCAGATGTGAGCACCACGACGCAAAATGGCACCGTTGTGACTTTACGGCGAGATGTGCAAAATACTGAGAGTGGCGAAATTTTGTCAAACATTACGCTAACAACCAAGAGCGGCATGGAAATGAGCTTAGAACTTAACGAAGATGCACAAATCACCGAATATGCCAACGGTAATATTTATATGCAAAGTGCTAGTGGCGGTATCAAGGCTTTTGACAGTGCCGGCAATGCCATAGCCTATGACACTATGGCAACGTGGGGGGCGGCAACACAAGAAATTTATGTGAATAAAAGTGCTGAGCTCATGGACACAGGCGATGGCAAC
The DNA here is from genome assembly GCA_964369505.1 of uncultured Desulfovibrionaceae bacterium. Lineage (GTDB taxonomy): Bacteria > Desulfobacterota > Desulfovibrionia > Desulfovibrionales > Desulfovibrionaceae > CAYJAD01. The sequence goes on from CAYJGS010000212.1 coordinate 2,557, forward strand.
GACATAGTCTTTGACCTTTCGGGCGCAAGCAGCTTCACGGGAACAGAAGGCAATAAAAGCATTTTCCTCTTAAATGCAACGCATACCGGGGCAACTTTTGACCTTGGTAACGGCAACAATAGCATTTACGGCTCCACTACCCTCGAAAATTGCACCTTCACCCTTGGCGAAAGCAATACCTATATTTCAGCCGTGGCGGTGAATAATTCCACCATACACGGCAGACATGGCAATACCAACCTTGATGCTATTCACATGAAAAATACTGACATTGAGCTTGGTAATGGCAACAATGAAATCAGCGCATGGGGTGCCAGTGAACAATGCGATATCAAGCTTGGGCATGGCAATAATGATGTGCGCGTACACTTACAAGACAGTGAACTGAGCGTTGGCAATGGCAATAATGTTGTGGTCTTATCGCATATCATTGAAAGTACCGTTAATATTGGTAATGGGGGGAATATTTTCACCGCAAGTAATATCCGCAACGGCAAGATTGACATGGGCAACGGTGACAATAGCATCAACCTCTTTGTGGACACAGGTGTTGATTTCAATATAGGCGACGGCTCCAATAGTTTAAGCATTATGGCTTTAAACGAAGGCAACAATAATTTCACTCTTGGTGATGGACATAATAACCTGTACGCCATGATAAATCACAGCGGCGATTTCGTGCTGGGTGATGGCAATAATGATTTGTATTTTGCCATGTTGCGTAACGGCAACGTAAATATTGGCAATGGTGACAATATCATTACCGGTGAAAGTATTTACGACAGCAATTTTACGGTGGGGGACGGAGATAATAGCTTTGATTTTAGCAGTATTTATAATTCCACATTCAATGTCAGCCATGGAAATAATGAATTTATTGCGCAAGTAATGTTTGATACCATTCTCAATTTAGGGAGAGGGCAAAATACTGTTGACGTAAAAAACAATGAAAACAGCATAATAAATACAGATATAAACATAGGAAAAACGGATAAAGCTGAGGAAGACGATACAGCTTCCATGTAACATTTTTATTATATGTTTTCTCTTAACTTTTTGATGCATTGGTCGATTTAAGATAAATATAACTGAAATTT
>CAYJGS010000213.1:0-3443 GCA_964369505.1 uncultured Desulfovibrionaceae bacterium
ATAGGGCGGTTGCGGTCGGTAAAGTCACGCTTGCGTATTTGGTCTGTGAGCAGGGCAAGGTCCACTTTTTCACCGGTTTCTTCCAATTGACGCATGCGGCGTACAGCGCGTATTTCTGCGTCTGCTTCTAAAAAAAACTTAAATCTGGCTTCGGGAAATACTACAGATCCCATATCTCTGCCTTCGGCCACAAGAGAGGTATTATGCCCTAAACTGCGTTGAGCTTTTTTAAGTATTTCGCGCACTATGGGCACAGTGCCAAGTTTTGAAGCCATGGCGGCCACTTCTTCGGTGCGGATTTCATTGCGCACCGGAACACCATTGCACAAAAGGCACGTGCCAGCCCCTATGCCGCTTAAGTTAAAATTCCACATATTGCTTTTGGCTTCTAATTCTTGCGGGTCAAGGTTTGGCGCTTCGGGCCCAAGCTTTAACGCAAGGCAGCGGAACATGGCGCCCGTATCAAGATAGGCCAATTTTAGATGATTGGCCAAGAGCTTGGCAAGAGATGTTTTGCCAACACCGGCAGGTCCGTCTATGGTAATAATGCGCAAACTCATGCCAGTACCGCGGTTAAAGCTTGTAAAAAAGCTTCATTTTCTTTGGCTGTGCCTACAGATACGCGCAATAAATGCGGTAGGCCATAGCTTTTTAAGGGGCGAATGATAAAGCCTTTATGCAAAAGCGCTTCAAAAATTTCTTGCGTATTTTTCGCATTTTTGGGCTCAAACATAAGAAAATTGGCATGGCTTGTGTACACATGGCAGCCAAGCTTTTCTAAGCCATATTGCAATTGCCCACGGCCTTCGTGCACAATCTTTAAGCTTTGCTCGTAAAAGACAGTATCTTCAAGGGCGGCAAGGCCTGCTTCTTCTGCCAAAATATTCACAGAAAAAGGCATACGCGCGCGCCACATATAATCTGCCAAGCTTTCGGGCAAAATACCATAACCTAGGCGAATGCCGGCCAAGCCATAGCTTTTAGAAAATGTGCGCAAAAAAGCTACATTTTCTGGATAATTTCCTTGAACTAACAAAGAATACGCTTCTTCGTCCGTAAAATCCATGTAAGCTTCGTCAATGACAAGCAAAGCACCCTTGGGTAAGGATAGGGCAAAGTCGCGCACGTCTTGCGCCTTTGGGCAGAATCCTGAAGGATTATCAGGCGATGTGATAAAAACTAATGCCGTTTGGGCATCGATTTTTTCGGAAAGTTTGGCAAAAGGAAAAGAAAAATCTTCGTTTAAGGGCACTTGGCGCAGTTCAACACCGCAAATGTGTCCCTGCACCGTATACATGCCAAAGCAAGGCTTAAAGCATACAATATTATGTACTTCTGGTTTGCAACGCACCCGCATCAAAAGGTCGATGATTTCGTCTGAACCATTGCCCATAACAATGCGTTTGGCGTCTACACCATGCTTTTTGGCAAGTGCCTGCACAAGCCTTGGGTTGCCCCCTTGGGGATAGCGAAAAACGTGCGCTGCATGTTTTTGCAAGCGTTCTTGCACCAAGGGAGAAACACCCAAAGCGTTTTCATTGCTGGCCATTTTTACTATGTTTTCAAGGCCATATTTTTCACGAATTTCTTCAATGCTTAAGCCTGGAACATAGGCTTTCAGCGCTTTTATTTGTTCAAGCACTTCATGGGCTTGGTTACAAGCTTTTTGCATATTTATCCTTTATACATAACCTTTATACGGCATCGCTTGGACGAATGGTCAGCACAGGCTGTGTGGCATTTTTAACCACTTTTTCAGCCACAGAACCAAACAATATACGGTCAAGGCCTTTGCGGCCGTGGGTGCCCATGATAATCATATCCACATTTTCTTCGGTGGCTTTGCTTACAATTTCATCGGCGGCATAGCCTATGAGTACATGGCCTTTGGCATTGATACCGGGAAAGTTTTCTGCAACAAATGTATCCATGGATTTTTCTGCACCGGTGACAATTTCGCCCACAAAGTTTTCAATGGTATTGGGCGGCACATGAAAACCCACATATTGGCTTAAAGATGGTGCGGTATATACCACAATAACTTCGGCATTGGTAAGTTTGGCCAAGGTAATGGTGTACTCGGCAATGGATTTACTGTGGTCAGATAAGTCAACGGCACAAAGAATTTTTTTAATCTCTTTCATAATTTCCTCGCATTGCTATACTATAGTAAAAAAAACAAACCGAAAAACACTAAATTGAGTATACCCATTTTACTAACGATAGACAAGTGCCCATATGATGCGTATAGTTTTTTTAGACATAAGGCTGAGTTTTTATCACGACTTTCTGAGTTGATTGTATATTTTTTTATTTTAAGTAAAACAATATATTGCTATATTTGTCTTTTGGCTAAAAATTTATGGATTGCCGCGTCGCTGCGCTCCTCGCAATGACAAGTTCTTACATTTCAAGGCTTTGTGGGCGAAGCGAAAGAGTCCATGCCTTTTCAACTCAGAAAGTGGTATTTTTATGTGGGTAGGAAAATTTGTCCTCTAGACTTTTTTTAAAGTTTAAACATATTCACCACTTAGTTTTTTGAACGATTATGGCAAGGTTCTTGCTACAGAATTAATGTTAACGCCAAGGTTTGGAGGCGATATGAACATACGCACAGACAATGTAGAAAGCTTGCTCAAGCAACAAGAGCTTCAGGCAAAAAGAGCTTCTGCAGCCCAAAGTGGCGCAGGAGAAGGCTTTGGAGCTGTATTTGCAGAGCAAGGTATCCTTGGCAACGCAGGCAAAAACGCACAAACAGAAGCTACCACCGGTGCCATTGAGCCCAATGTGGTGCAGCAGCTGTTGATATCTGAAGTGGAACAATCTGCCGCTTCGGGTGAAGGTATGACCAAGGCGCAAGTTTTGGATCATGCTGCAGGAGCCCTTGATATGTGGGACTCGTATGTGGATGCTTTGCGAACGTCAGGGACAGATGGAAACTTGCGTGATGCGTACTCTTTGTTAGAAGGAGTGGATGCTCACGTTGCAACGCTTAAAGCAGGGGCAGAGCCTGTGCTTGAGCAAAACCCACAACTGGCCGGTCTTGTAAATGAACTGGAAGTGCTTTCTGCTACGGAAAAATTTAAGTTTAACCGTGGCGATTATGTAAGTGCCTAAAATTTAGACTGGATTCTACATAAAAAACCCTTGGGTATGCATATCCAAGGGTTTTTTATGTGCATGTTGACCAAATTCAGCATGCACCAAAAATCAAGAGTAGGGCGAGCTTGCTTGCCCGTAGAAGGATTGATTTTTATAAAAGGGAATAGTTTTAAATTAATATATTTTATATTGTTCGTTGAGGGACTTAAGGTGATTCTTTTGCTTACTTTCGCGAAATGTGTCTCTTCCGAAAGTCAGCAGATAGGGTTGTTTCTCTGTGAAGCAAAAGGTGATTCTTTTGCTTACTTTCGCGAAATGTGTCTCTTCCGAAAGTCAGCAGA
>CAYJGS010000213.1:3543-3626 GCA_964369505.1 uncultured Desulfovibrionaceae bacterium
TAGGGTTGTTTCTCTGTGAAGCAAAAGGTGATTCTTTTGCTTACTTTCGCGAAATTTATCTTTTTTATGCGCACTGCGTCAGA
>CAYJGS010000214.1:0-3625 GCA_964369505.1 uncultured Desulfovibrionaceae bacterium
TGCCTTCTTTTTCAAGGGTTTCGGATTGGCGGTCAATGCGATCCATATTGCGTATGCGTTCTATAAATTCGCGCACTTTTCCTTCATTTTCAGAGCCGGAAATAAGATGGTCCACCAGTGGGTGTTCTGGAGCAAGTGTCATAAATGTTGCGCCAAATACCGTGTCTGGGCGTGTGGTAAATACGCGAATTTCATTGGTATTTGCAGCAGGTTTTTCAAGGGTAAAAGCGATTTCTGCCCCGTGGGATTTGCCAATCCAATTGTGCTGCATGGCAATAACACGCTCTGGCCAACCTTTTTGTAAAAGGTTTAAGTCTTCCAACAATTCTTCGGCATATTTTGTGATACGCACAAACCATTGGGTCAAATCTTTTTGTTCTACCTTTGAATCGCAGCGCCAGCAAAGCCCTTCGATAACTTGTTCATTGGCAAGCACAGTATGGCAATCGGGGCACCAATTTTGCGCAGCTTTTTTGCGGTATACCAAGTCTTTTTCAAGCATTTTCAAAAAGAAAAGTTGCTCCCAGCGGTAATATTCGGGCACACAGGTAGCAACCTCTCTATTCCAATCATAAGAATAGCCAAGGCGTTTTAATTGCGTGCGCATATTATCTATATTAGAAAATGTCCATGCGGCAGGGTGGGTATTGTTTTTTATGGCAGCATTTTCTGCAGGCAAGCCAAGAGCATCCCAACCCATGGGGTGCAGCACATTAAAACCTTGCATATGCTTAAAGCGCGCCACCACATCACCGATAGAATAGTTGCGCACATGCCCCATATGAATATTTCCGGAAGGGTAGGGCAGCATTTCCAGCAAATAATATTTGGGTTTTGAGCTTGTATGGTCAACGGCAAAGCATTGCATTTCTTCCCAAAGGGCTTGCCATTTTTCTTCTATTTGTGTTGGGTTGTACTTTTCCTGCGTCATGAAAAATCCTTATATATCTATTTTCTTTCTATTTCGCCGGCTTCTAAGGCCTTGGCCGCGGCATCCAAAATACCATTCACAAAAGAACGCGCACTTTCTTCGCCAAATTGGCGCGAAATTTCCAAGGCTTCGGCCATGGCTACCTTGGCAGGAATGTCATTTCTATAGACCATTTCGTACAGGGCAAGGCGTAAAAGCATAAGCTCCACACGCCCCATACGGTCTATGCGCCAATTGTGCGAAAAACGGTTTATTAATGCGTCAAGATCAATGCTGTTTTGCCAAACACCCTGCACAAGTTCCCAAGCAAAGCCTTGAGCTTCTTGCACTGCCGTGTCAGCTTTAGGCGTTTCTGCTTGGTCTTTATGCGGAAATTGGCAAAATGCCAAACGCACATCGTCAAGGCTTTCTATCTCGGCAAAAGATAAACTATACAGAACCTGAAAGGCCACATTGCGCTCTTGGCGGCGACTATTTCTTTTGGACATGCTTAAATAAGCTCCAAAACACGCACTGTTTCAAGCACGGCAGAAGCAGCCTCAACGCCCTTATTACCAGCTTTGGCACCGGCACGTTCTATGGCTTGCTCAAGATTATCCGTAGTCAAAAGGCCAAAGCCCACAGGCACACCATAGTCAAGCGACACATGGGCAAGCCCCTTGGTGGCTTCGGCGCACACATATTCAAAATGCGGCGTACCACCGCGAATAACAGCCCCAAGGGCAATAATGCCGTGGCAGTCTTTTTTGTCGGCAATTTTTTTGCATACCAAGGGCATTTCAAAAGCACCGGGCACGCGCACCAAGGTAATATCTTGTTCGGCACAACCATGGCGCACAAGATAATCCACAGCGCCGCTGATGAGGCGGTCCACAATAAAATCGTTAAAGCGCGCTGCAATAATAGTAAATTTCAATCCTTGAGCTTGTAATTGCCCTTCTATGGTACGGATTTTTGACATATTTCCTCCAGTCTTTCTTTTAGGAAGTAAAAATCTTTGGTAATCAAAAAGTTATCGCAAAGCCTTTTTGCGTGAGCGCGTTTTATGGGGATGAGGGAAGAGGCGTTTTTTAACGCAGGCAAAGAAGCCTTTTTTCCCATAAAAAAATATGAAACGCAAGCAATAGCAAAAAGACGCACCCCCAAACATGGCGCGGATTTTTAGTTCTGGCAAGAAAAAAATTTTACCTTTTTAACTAGTTATTTTTATTGATTGTTTATATAAAATAAATGGTGCGATTATCAAAGGTTTAGCAGGCTTGACAAAGCAATATGAAAAAGTACAAGTTAAGAAGAGAATGTAAAGTCTCGCCATAAGACATTTGCGCAATTATTGCGCGAGGACTTTGGAGCGTTGACGTTAGTCTCACCACGAGGAGGGAATATATGACAGCACTCACTTTTGATACCCTAGAATATAGCAAAACACTGCAAGAAGCAGGTGTGCCACAGGTGCAAGCTGAAGCCATAGCCAAGGCACAAAGCAGAGCTTTACAAGAGATGGTAAGTGCGCAAGAGCTTGTTACAAAAAAAGACTTGCAGATCGCACTTGCTGAAATAAAACACGAACTTCTCAAATGGATTATTGGCATTGCCTTTGCCCAAACTGCTCTTACCGTAGGTATTTTAGCCTTTGTAAAGTAAGATTGTATACATTATCCGCGTAATCGGCAAGCAGATGCAACAGAAAACAAGCTCCGGTTGCTTGCCCCCTTGGCTCATGGCGCTAACGCGCCGCCGGACAAAAAAATGATTATTAGTGCTTCTCGACGAACTGATATTCCTTCATATTATGGAGAATGGTTTATGCGCAGGCTGCGTGAAGGCTTTGTGTTTATTCCAAACCCATACAATACCAAACGCTATTCTAAGGCAAGTTTAACTCGTGATACCGTTGATATAATAGCGTTTTGGACAAAAAACCCCACGCCATTTATGCAGTATTTATCAGAAATTGATACAATGGGTTATATGTATTATTTTCAATTTACACTTACCCCCTATGGAGTGGAAACGGAAAGTGGTCTGCCCAATAAAAATAAACTCTTGGAAACATTTATACATTTAAGTAAAAGTATAGGTAAAGAACGCCTTGTTTGGCGATATGATCCCATAATTTTAAGCAGTCAATATGATTTGAGTTACCATGCTAAAATGTTTGCGTATATGGCTCGAAAATTGTCGAAATATGCTGCAAGATGTATTGTTAGTTTTGTGGACGGTTATAAAAATGTCACCGCACGAATGGGAAAAGATCCTGCTTATACCGTTACCCCGGAAGGCATGTTTGCTATAGCCAATATTTTTTCAAAATTGGCAAAAGAAAATGGGCTTGAACTTTTTACGTGCTCTGAAGAAATAGAACTTGGGCAATTTGGCATTAAGCATGGGGCATGTATTGATAAAAATCATATCGAAAGCATGCTTGGCTCTAAAATACATACACGTAAGGACAAAAACCAACGGCAACATTGCCTTTGTGTAGAAAGTATAGACATCGGAGCATATAATTGCTGCGCAAATGGCTGTAATTACTGTTATGCTTTAACAACACAGCAAGCGTCCATGCGTAATATGGCAAAGCATAACCCCAAAAGCCCGGTACTTATTGGTGAAATGCCTTCAGGTGCTATTATTACTGAAAGAGAAAGCTTTAGTGTGGTTGAAAAGCAATTGTCGTTGCTCAGCTATGAG
>CAYJGS010000215.1:0-3506 GCA_964369505.1 uncultured Desulfovibrionaceae bacterium
CAATATCCACCGTATGTATGGCGCAAGGAATATTCCAAGCTTTGCATAAAGCCAAAACAGTTTGCGCTTCGGCAGTGCTTTCCTTGCGCAAACAATGATCCACATGAGCAACGGCAAAATCGTGTTTATACACAGGTTTAAGCCAAGCCCAAAGGCATAGGAGGGCCAGTGAATCAGCACCACCGGAAACACCTAGGATAAAACGTTTATCATGGAGGTCATATTGCAAATCCGCGGTGAGAAATTGGCGCACAGCTCGCGAAAGTTGTTGCGTGGCTAATGGTTGTTCTTTAAAAGAAGGGAGAGTATTGGGAAAATTAAAAATATATGCCATGTTACATGTGTATGTGTAGTTTTGCAAAAAGGCTGTTTACATATTCCATCATATGTTGTTGTAATGCCGTATCAGCATAGGCTACGCATGTACAATGCAAAGCATTTTTAGCTCTTACTAAAAATTCCAAATGTACACAAGATGTATCTAGTTCTAAAGCCATAACATATGGGCCACAATCTTGCACATGCTCTTTTTGTATTTCTGTAAGAAAGTCTGCAGGGACGGGCAGCCAATATATGCCCCCAAGGCTGCTTTGCAAGTCCATGCTGTCTAAAAGTTCCGCAAGAGCTTTGGTAGCGTCCATTTCTAAAGAGTCTATAACGTAGCTACGCATATTTAACCTTTACATCGCGAACGAGTTTTTTCTTCATGGTCCAGATCAAAAATACGCCGCATAAGGCTTATACGCGATGCCGAACCTTCTTCGGCCATGGTGCCGCGTTTGAGGAAAGAGATGGGCGCGTGGTTTAATTTGCGTACAAGGCTTGAAACCATGGCTTCCAAAGCTTCGCGCGTATGTTCATCGGTGGCGCCAAGGCGCTTTAAGGTGCGCTCTAGTTCATCAGCTGCCAAAGATTCAGAACGCTGAATGATGTCCACAATGGTTGGCTGTATATGCAAGCTTTTAAGCCAATTGCAAAAAAGATATACTTCTTCTTCAACTATATTAATGGCTTTTGCGGCTTCTTCGCGGCGGTTGGCCAAGTTTTCTTCCACCACTTCTTTAAGGTCGTCTATGTCATATAAATACACATTATCAAGACCGTTTACGTCTGGGTCTATATCTCTTGGCACAGCAATATCAATAAAAAACATAGGTTTATATTTTCTGGTGCGCAGTATTTTATCTAAATCTTTAGCTTTGATAATGGCTTCGGTGGCGCCGGTGGAGGTAATGATAATATCCACATCCACAAGGTTATCCACAAGGGTATCAAAGGCAATGGCTGTGCCTTGGAATTGTTCGGCCAATTCTCTGCCTCTTTCAAGGGTTCTGTTGGCCACAAGAATATGTGCAATCCCGGCTTGCAAAAGGTGCGTGGCGGCCAGTTCTGCCATTTCGCCAGCCCCAATGAGCATGGCTTTATGTTCGTGCATATTACCAAAAATACGTTTTGCCAGCTCCACAGCGGCATAGCTTATGGAAACAGCGCTCGAAGCCACGCCTGTTTCTGTGCGCACTCTTTTGGCTACGGAAAAAGCTTTGTGTAATAAGCGGTTTGTGATAGTTCCTGCATGATGGCTTTCTACAGATTTACGGTAAGCGTCTTTTAATTGCCCAAGTATTTGCGGCTCGCCAAGCACCATAGAATCTAGGCTTGCCCCCACGGTGAACACATGCCGCACGGCTTCTTCATTTTTGTGTATATACACATAGGGGCGCAGATCATCGGCTGTATATCCACAAGCCTTGGCCCATAATGTCAAAATTTGTGTGACTATGGCAGGTTCGCACGCACTATTTTGCGGTATAGCGTTTGGGTCATTTTTGCTGCAAACAAGAATTTCCACACGATTACATGTGGAAAGAATAAGAACTTCTGCCACAAGTTCGCTGTGTGGAATTATCCAATTTTCAGGAGAAGTATGCCCAGAAAGCGCATAGCGTTCTCGAATTTCAACGGCAGCGGTTTTGTGGTTAAGACCAATAAGAAAGATATCACGTTCCATAATATTACCGTTGTAAAGACAAAGAGTGGTGTGTTTCCACAAAGAAATTAACTATAAGAATAGAAAAAAGACTTAAAGCAAAAAGATATAGGAGCATAAGAGCCGGTCGCCGCCCGCGCCTGCCTTGGAATATTCTTGTATAAAAAAGCAGAGCATAAAACATCCAAATAAAAACGGATAATACTTCCTTGGGATCACCGGTAAATGTTGTATTCCAAGTAAGAGTTGCCCATGTAAAACCGGAAATAATGCCAATGGTAAAAAGCGGAAAACCTATGCCCACAGAAAGGGCAATGATTTTATCAAGCAAGGCAAGTGCCGGAAAATCTTTGATAAAAGAAGGCAAGGCTTGCTTGTTTTTAATAATATTATCAATGTATATAAATATGACACTGGCCGCAAAGCCTAGAGAAAGAAGGGCTAAACTTAAGTATAATGTTCCGATATGTAAGGCATAAAAAGAAAAGCCGAGATTTTTTGGTAAATGTATGGTTATATCCGAAAAACGATACGACATAAGAAAGAGCATAAGGGCTAGGGGCGTGACAAAAAGTGTGGGTATGGTGCTGCGCAATTTTACGCTGCCCACCATACTGCACAACATTAAAAACCACGCTAATAATTGAATATATGCGCCCCAGCTTAGGCCGTCCGGCATAATGCCATGGCTACCGCGAGCCATATCCATGGTTTGTCCCAACACCCCAACAAAAGCTACACACAGGGCTAAAGTACGCAACCAACCTTGGCGTAAAAGCATGCCCAATATACCCATAAGCGTTGCCAAGGTATAAAGAGCAAGTATGATAAGTGTGCTGTGCTCAAATGATATCATGCAGTAACTCCATAATATGCTTATGCAAATCTAGAGGTAACATTTTTTGTAAATCCACAATGCAGGCATTTTTATCTTGCCTGACCAAGTTTTCTCGCAAAGAAGAGTTGATTAAAGTGCGAAAAAGCTCTGTATTATGCCGCGTATCTTTATTTAATGCAAGCACCAAGGGGCGCAACCTTCCGAGTAAGGCGGTCATGGGCGCATGGGCTTGTAGCCATGTTTCAAGTTCGCCTCGTAAAAGCCGTGACCATGCAGGGCTGGCACCGCCTGTGGACAATGCTGCCATGATTGCAAAGTCCGCATCATGCTTTCTGGTAGTGGTAGCTTGTGCTTTGGCAAGAGCGGGCACAATGCAATTTCCCTCTAAAGGGGCGTCCACACAATTGCAAAAAATACCCCTTTGGGCGCAAAGTCTGGCAATATGGGTATTAATTTCTTTTTGTGATGTGCAAGCAAATGCAAGGTTTACCGTATGTAAATCTTCTGGGCTAAAATCTCTGTGTGCAAAGTGTATTTGTATGTTTTTTTCTTTTGCTTGTGCGCAGAGTTTGCCCCAAAAATCCATGTCGATGGGCTGCTTGTCTATAACAGTAATAGTGCCGGCATGGGCTTCTACAAGGCCTTGGGCTTTGCGCAAGCCCACAGAACCTGCCCCCACTA
>CAYJGS010000216.1:0-3473 GCA_964369505.1 uncultured Desulfovibrionaceae bacterium
CCACCGCAAAAAATGGAATAATAAAGCGACTGATTTGCTCTAAGGTTACACCTTGATTTCGTACAAGTCCTTGTGCCACAAAGATATTTACAGCCATGGGTGGGGTGATCATGCCAAGAGATGTATTAGCAATGATTATAATACCAAGCACCAATGGATCCATGCCTATTTGAGCGGCAATGGGCAATAAAATAGGTGCTACAAGTAATATAATAGCCTGTGTTTCAAGGAAAACTCCCAAGAAAAGCAAAAGAGCATTCATGAGCAAAATAAGAAAGAATGGCTCGCTTGTTATGCCAAGCATGGTGGAAACAATGGCGCTGGAAACCTTACCTACATTGAGCAACCAGCCAAAAGATTGCGAAGTGGAAAGCACAAAAAATACAATAGATGTGCTGACACTGGCGTTTAAAATGATATTTTTCATTTTAGCAAGGCTCATCTCCTTATAAATAAAGGTAGAGATGATTAAGCTGTATAATGTGGCCACAGCGCCGGCTTCTGTGGGGGTAAACACACCGCCATAAATGCCGCCAAGAATGATAATGGGCATGAAAAGGGCTAAAATGGCATCAAAAAAAGCGTCTGCAAGGGCTTTGAATTGAAATGCTCCCTGCACAGGCACATTCATGACCTTTGCCATAGCAGAAACACAAGCGCACAGAGCCACAGCCAACAGAAAACCCGGAACAATGCCCACAATAAAAAGATCACCAATGGAAACGCCAGCCACAACGCCATAGGTAATCATGGGAATGGAGGGAGGAATAATTACTCCAAGGGTTCCGGCAGCAGCGGCACTGGCAGCGGCAAAGGGCGCTTTATAGCCTTCGCGCACCATAGACGGCACCATAATACCACCAATGGCAGCCACAGTTGCTGGATTAGAACCGGAAATAGCTCCGAAAAAAGCAGAAGCAACTACAGTAATGAGCCCAAGGCCGCCACGAAAAGACCCCACAAGAGCGGAGGCTAATTTAATAAGTCTTTGCGAAATGCCGCCGTGTTCCATAAGGCCACCGGCAAGCATAAAAAATGGAATGGCCATGAAGGGGAAAGAGTCTAAGGCAGTAAACATGCGTTGCCCCACTACAATGGGGTTCAAGGGCAAATGTCCAAATATAATACCCACAATGGCGGCAAAACCTATGCATACCGCAATGGGTACGCCAAAGGCCAGCAAGCCAAATAAAGTTCCAAACATTGCATAACCCATTATTTTCCCTCCTCAATGGTGCGCCAGCTTCGTAAGCATCCTTGAATGGTGCGTATAAAAAGTAAAATCATTCCTAAAGGAACACTGGCATAGGGAATCCACATGGGAATTGTTAAGGCAGGAGAGGTTTGCCCAATGCTTGCTTGTTTGGCAATAAGTCCGGATAAAAGCCAAGTAATAATAACGCAGAAAGCTAAAATTGCGAAAGTTTGTACTATCAAAAAAAACTTTTTCCCTGCACGACTGGGAAACCTTTCTACTAAGGCTGTAACGCCAACGTGTGCATGGCGCTTCATAGCAAGGGCTATACCTATATAGGCCATATAAATCATAATATATCTGGCTAATTCTTCGCCCCAAAAAATGGAAAAAAGTTGCGAATAGCGAGCAAAAGTAGCTGTAAGCACAACAATGACCATGGCGGGAAATAAAATAAGCATAATATATTCTTCAAAATTATCAAAAAACTTCCGCATAGTTACTCCTGAAAAAATAAAAAAAGGGCGAAAGATAACTTCCGCCCTAACGATGATATTATTTTTGTGCGTTGACCAAGCTTTCGATAATTTCTTTACCGATTTGATCTTCAAATTGCTTGTATACAGGAGCTAAAGCCTTAGCCCAAGCAGCCTTGTCAACTTCGGTAACGGTGAGGTGTTCTTTAATAAGTTTCAAGAATTTTGTTTCGCCGTCAATGCAGAATTGACGTTCAAAGTCGCGAGCATCGTTGGCAGCTTGTTGCACAAGTTCACGTTGTTCTGGGGTAAAGGCATCCCAAACGCCTTTGTTGATCATAAGTACTGCAGGTGAATACACATGACCGGTTAAAGAAACGTGTTTTTGCACTTCGTGAATTTTAGAAGTGTAGATGTTCACAAGGGGATTTTCTTGGCCGTCAACAGTGCCTTGTTGCAAGGCGGTGAAAACTTCGCCCATGGGCATGGGGGTTGGGTATGCGCCAAGCTCTTTAAAAGAAGCCATATGCACTTGATTTTCCATCAAACGTATTTTAAGACCTTTTAAATCTTCAGGATTTTTAATGGCACGCACAGAGTTGGTGATGTTGCGGAAACCGTTTTCAAAAATAGCAAGACCAACAATGTCTTGTTTTTGTAAGGAATCAAGCATCTTGCGGCCTTCTGGGCCGTCAAGCCAAGCATACGCTTTAAATCTATCGGTTACAATGAAAGGAAGGTCAAAAACCATGAAGGCTTTGTTGAAGTTTGGCAAAGGACCTGTGGATGGCAAAGCCATTTCAATGGTGCCCATGGTAACACCTTCAATGGCATCGCGTTCGCCGCCAAGCTGGGAAGAATGATAAATATCAACGGTGATTTCGCCCTTGGAGCGTTCTTCCACAAGTTTTTTAAATTGTAATGCGCCCTGATGATAGTGTGAAGTAGGGTCTAGGGTGTGGGCCAAGCGTAAAACGATTTTTGCTTGAGCTGCTGGTACCATGAAGCTACCAAATAAGGCCATAACAAGAAACATTAGAAAGGTTTTTCTCATTACCAATTTTCTCCATTTTGAAAAATTATAAACATTTATGAGGCTGTCTTCATAAAATACTATTTTATCTTAAGCGTATCTCATAATGCCAATAAAAATAGATAATCCTTTTTTGTGGATTAAGTTACAGTCATGTGACATATTTTTGGTACGGATGCAAGTGACTGCTGTAAATTATTTTTGCCTGTATAAAATACTTTAGTTTAACATATTCTGATTTATGTTGACAATAAAATTCATTTTCATTATTGTAGCAGCTTGATACAGTTTTGTATCAAATCTAAAATTTACGAGGAGTTATTATGATTTCACGCTTTGGTACATCACAAGAAATGCTTATTCAGCCCATTTTGGAAAATGATTTTCCGCTGCAGCTTGCCATTGATAACAAAGGGCTTTATTTGACCGAAGAGAAATATCTAACAAAAGATATTGCTGATCCGAATCGGAATAGTAATAGAATTTTAATGAAAGAAAGAATTAAAGCCTTAGGTTTTGATTATGATGCATTGTTTGAAGAAAATAAGCATCTTATTGTGCAACTTCCTGCAGAGAGTGTTAAAAAAGTTAACCCACTCAAAGCTTCTAAGCGGAGCATGAAAAAATAAATTTTGGGAGGAGAGCCTCATATTCTGAGGAAGAAACTTTCAAATAAGTTTTTCTCTCCTCCCCCACAAAAGCTTAAGCATTAAAATTCATATCTTATACCAATCTTGCCCATAATACCTTCACGTTTGCCAAGGTAGCC
>CAYJGS010000217.1:0-3471 GCA_964369505.1 uncultured Desulfovibrionaceae bacterium
TTTTTTATGTGCAAAATGTGTCGGCATGCCTTGATGCGCAGATAATGCTCATGACCCTTGGCGCTGTATTTTTTCCGCCACAAAAAAACGCCACGTAAAGTGGCGTTTTTTTGGAATATTTTTATTTTTTCCTATTCAATAACCGAAGCCTTCACAATAACTACAGGATCCACAGGTACATCTTGGTGCATGCCGCGGTTGCCGGTGGGCACAGCCTTAATTTTATCTACAATTTTTTGTCCCTTAATAACTTTACCAAAGACTGTATAACCATATCCTTGGGGTGTGGGAGCTGTAAAGTTCAAGAAATTATTGTCTTTTACATTGATAAAAAATTGCGCTGTGGCAGAATCTGGGTCAGAAGTGCGTGCCATGGCCACGGTATACGCGTCATTATCAAGGCCATTGCTGGCTTCATTTTTAATGGGCTTATTGGTGGGTTTTGGTTTCATATCAGGTGTCATGCCGCCGCCTTGGATCATAAAATCCTTTATAACGCGGTGGAAGACGGTGCCGTCGTAATGTCCGCTTTTTACATATTCCAAAAAGTTTTTCACGGTAATGGGTGCCTTTGCGTCATCAAGGCGCAAAATAATATCACCCATATTTGTTTCAATTTTAACGGCAGTGTTGGTAGTAGCGGCCACAGCTAAAGCTTGCGAGCTGAGCATGAGCGTACATACTAAAAGGCTTAAACGAAAAAAAAGTTTCATAACGTTCTCACTTTGTTAAATAATGGCAAAAAAATTTATAAAAGTCATACAGTGTTGGCAGTATATATGTTTTTGCTAAGAATAAAAGTAAAAAAATGCATAAAAAAATCAATAGATTAGCATGTGTGTTTTGCAAGGTAGGCCATAGGTTTCATTACATAATAAAAAAAGCGTATATTGACGTAAAAAAAAATTTATTATATTATAGAGCTATGAAAAATTACATATCTACATTCCAACAATACGTAACGGCTAATGGTCTTAAGAATACAACACAACGTACTCTTATTGCAGACATTTTTATGTCCTCATCCGGCCATTTTTCTACAGAAGAAGTGTACGACGCTGTGCGCAAAGTAGACGCGTCGGTGGGGCAAGCTACGGTGTACCGCACCATGAAGCTTTTATGCGCGGCTGGTCTTGCGCATGAAGTGCAATTTGGTGATGGCATAACCCGTTATGAGCCAGAAAACCAGGAACACCACGACCATTTGATTTGTGATAAATGTGGAAAAGCTATTGAAATAGTAAGTAAAAAAATTGAAAAGCTCCAAGAAGCCATCATGGATAAATACGACTTTGAACCCACCAGGCATGTATTGTGCTTATACGGCATTTGCCCAAGCTGTAGAGGCAAAAAGAGTAAGTCAAAGCATTAGCTTACACCTTTTGCTCAAGTAGCTGATGTAATTTTCTAAAAAGCGCGCGCTTTGCGTGCGGGGCACTTTCATTTTTGGCTTGTTCTACCAATTCTTGAATGTGCTCAATTTCTTGCGGCCAAGGCTGTAATAGGTTCTCTATTTCTGCCGTTGTGGCGTCTAATAAAGCTTGCCGTAGCCTTTCAGCTTGATGAAAAGCAGCCGTTTGTTTGCCGTGCCCATCATTCAGTGCATTTAAAGCTTCACGTATGGGCTCTGTGGGGCATTCGCGCATAAGTTTACCAATATATTGCATATGTCTGCGGCGCCCTTCGTGGTCTGTAATCCGCGCCATAAGTTTAAGGGCTGTGTGTAAATCTTCATTGAGCGGTATTTTTTTAAGGCTGCCCAAGGGTAATGCCACCAGCTCTTCCCCCATTTTTTGCAAGGCTGTGCTGTTGCGCTTTTTTTGTGAACGGCTCACCCATGCGTCTTCGCCATCTTGTTCAGGGGTATTTTGTGCTTCTAATTCTTCCATAAGAAATCTATTTCTTTTGCGTGCCATGATTTTTCCTTTATATTGCAGTGTAATTTTAAAAAATTTTAAAGCGTTGCGCAGTCGGTGGTATCGCCTTGTAACTTGTCCAGCGCATGTTTTAAAGCAGGCACAACGGCGCGTAAATTTTCATCCACAGCTTTACGGCTACCCGGTAAGTTTAGGCAAATACTTTGGCCAATGGTGCCCACTACAGCGCGTGAAAGGGCGGCGTGAGGTGTTTTTGCAAGGCTTGTTTGCATCATGCATTGTTCAAAGCCAGGTAAGCGTTTGTCAATAACGGCCAAAGTGGCTTCTGGAGTGACATCGCGTGGGCTAAGGCCGGTGCCGCCTGTGGTGCAAATAATATCATATCCTTGCCCCAATGCTAATTCTGTTAACAAGGCGCGCAGGGCGCTTGCTTCGTCCGGCAAAATAAAACCTTGGCTATGGCTAAGCTGTAAATTTTCTTGTATAATTGCTTCTATGCTGGGGCCGCTTGAGTCAACGCGCTCACCCACAGATCCCTTATCCGAAAGGGTTATCCAAGCAAGGGCAAAACCTTCGCGACGTGGTGTAAGTTGCAATTCTTGTACGGTTAAGCCTTTATGAGCGCGTACCAGTGGTGCTATGGCACAATGGTTTTGTTCCGCAATGGGATGTTGCGGCAAGAAAACACGTCCTACCACGGTGAACAGGGCTTCATTATGGCTTGTATAAAGCTTAGTGCCAACGCGTAAGCTAAGATTTTGATCGCTTGTATGGCATGGTATGCCTACAGTGTTATATCTATCGGGAATAATAGGTAATATGGTGTGTTCTTCACAGGGTTGCACGTGTATGAGCATGGCATTTCCTTTGTGTTGCGTTTCGTGATATATACTGCAAGGTAAGAATTTTGCCAAGTGGGGCTTAAATAGCATTTGCCATTAAAAGAAAAGGGCTTTATATCATCACAGCATATCTTACAGCTTCATAAGGAGAATTTACCATGCCCTTAACCAAAAGTCAGGATAAAACACAACATTTACAAAACCTTGGAACGGGCAAAATGCCAAGTCCCAAGGGGGCGCCAGGCCTTGCCCACTTGGAAGCTTTTCCCAATTGTTATCCAGAGCGGGATTATATCATACATATGAGTTACCCTGAATTTACTTCGCTTTGTCCTGTAACGGGGCAACCGGATTTTGGCACCATTGTTATGGAATATATACCGGATATGCATTGTGTGGAATCTAAGAGTTTTAAATTATATATGTTTGCTTATCGTAATCATCAATCTTTTATGGAAACCATCACCAATACCGTGCTTGAGCATATGTGGGAACTTTTGCAGCCGCGGTGGTGTAGGGTAAAGGGTTTGTTTTTACCGCGCGGCGGCACGCATATTCATGTATATGCCGAACAATATAAAGAA
This sequence comes from uncultured Desulfovibrionaceae bacterium, assembly GCA_964369505.1. Taxonomy (GTDB): domain Bacteria; phylum Desulfobacterota; class Desulfovibrionia; order Desulfovibrionales; family Desulfovibrionaceae; genus CAYJAD01. The sequence continues at coordinate 3,304 of CAYJGS010000217.1, forward strand.
AATTTAGATGTTGCTAAAAAAGAAGCTCTGCAGCAAGTGGTGCGGGAATGGAAGATGGATGCTCGCCCGCACAGCGCCTAACAGGTAAGTGTCACACAGGATGTAGCTCAGAGTGTTGACAAAGTCTTCTGGGGGAACCTTTTTTGTGAACAAAAAAAGCGTTCCCCC
>CAYJGS010000218.1:0-423 GCA_964369505.1 uncultured Desulfovibrionaceae bacterium
CAAGGTCTTTGGCAAACACATTTACAATACCGTTGGCGTCAATATCAAAAGACACTTCAATTTGTGGTACGCCGCGTGGGGCTGGTGGAATGCCCGTTAAGTCAAAGCGAGCCAAGGTCATATTGTCGCCGGACATGGGGCGTTCGCCTTGCAATACATGTATGGACACCGAAGGCTGATTGTCGGCAGCGGTGGTGAATGTTTGGCTTTTGCGTGTGGGAATGGTGGTGTTACGTTCAATAAGCTTTGTAAACACACCGCCCATGGTTTCAATGCCAAGGGAAAGGGGTGTTACGTCAAGCAAGAGCACTTCTTTAACATCACCAGCCAAGATACCGCCTTGAATGGCAGCGCCCATGGCCACAACTTCGTCGGGGTTTACCGAGCGGTTTGGCTCTTTGCCAAAAAATTCACCTACTTTCT
>CAYJGS010000218.1:433-3439 GCA_964369505.1 uncultured Desulfovibrionaceae bacterium
CATACGGGTCATGCCGCCCACGAGTACTACTTCGTCAATTTGAGCAGAAGAAAGACCGGCATCGGCCAAGGCTTTGCGGCAAGGCTCGATGGTGCGATCCACAAGGTCTTCCACCAATTGTTCAAGCTTGGTGCGAGACATCTTGACGAGCAAGTGCTTGGGGCCGTTTTGATCTGCGGTGATAAAGGGCAAGTTTACTTCTGTTTCCATAGAAGTAGAAAGGTCTTTCTTGGCCTTTTCGGCAGATTCTTTCAAGCGTTGTAAGGCCATGCGGTCTTGGGAAAGGTCTATGCCATTATCTTTTTTGAATTCTTGTACCAAAAAGTCAATGATGCATTGGTCAAAGTCTTCACCGCCAAGGAATGTGTCGCCATTGGTAGCGCGCACTTCAACAACATTATCACCCACTTCAAGAATGGATATGTCAAATGTACCACCACCAAGGTCAAATACGGCAATTTTTTCATTGGCTTTGCGGTCAAAACCATAGGCCAAAGAAGCGGCGGTGGGTTCGTTGATGATGCGCTTTACTTCAAGACCGGCAATGCGGCCTGCGTCCTTGGTGGCTTGGCGCTGGGCATCATTAAAATATGCAGGAACAGTAATAACAGCTTCGGTAACTGTTTCTCCAAGATAGGTTTCGGCGTCACTTTTAAGTTTGGCAAGAATCATGGCCGAAACTTCGGGGGAGCTATAGCTGCGCTCGTCCACTTCAACAGCGGCATCGCCATTGCTGCCTGCAATAATGCTGTAAGGGGAGTGGGTTTTCCAGCGTCCCACTTCGGGGGTGTCAAAACGGCGTCCCATAAGGCGTTTTACCGCAAAAATGGTGCGCTCAGGGTTGGTCACAGCCTGACGTTTGGCAATTTCGCCCACAAGACGTTCTTTATCTGTAAAAGCAACCACAGATGGGGTTGTGCGGCCACCTTCAGGATTTGTAATGCATTTAGGATCCTTGCCCTCCATTACATAAACACAGGAGTTTGTGGTTCCAAGGTCAATACCAATTATCTTAGACATAAAAGCTTCCTCCTCACGGATGCGTAATATAATATATATAAAAAAACCTTGTGGTTTTTTTTGAGGCGCTGATTTTAGTCAACACACAAAGCAAAGGGCTTTGTCTTCAAATGAAAACCAAGTGGTTTTTTTGAGTGTACTCACTTGCTCAATAAGAGGGTGTGCGAGAAAAAAAGTAAGTCGTGTTGGGCTGTCGTCTAGGGGCAAAATAAAAAAATTTTGTGATTTTTTTGGGCGAGCAAATAAAAAATGGCAGATTGTTTTAAAAAAATTATACAACAAGCTGCCAAAAATAATTGATATTTATGCTGTTATGCGCCAGATTTTTCTTTGAGTTTATTTTCGGCATACACAAGAAGTTTTTGCGCTTGCTCAAATTCAGGGGCAAGTTTAAGCGCCACTCTGGCTGCTGTTTGCGCTTTTTCCCATTTGCCCCAATCCACATACAGGCGGCCAATATTGAAATACAAGTTGGGGTCCATGCGCAAATATTGCGAAGCGCGCAAATAATATGTTTCGGCCAAAGTATAGCGCTCAAGTTTGCGCAAAGCTATGCCAATGACATTATAAAAGGGCAACATATCAGGTTTCATGTCTAAGGCTTCAGAAAGATAGGTGACGGCTTCTTCGTAAAAACCGGCATTGAGCAATGCCTCGCCCATATCTCCCATAAGTTGCGCATCTTGAGGAAAATCACGCGCAAGGCTTTTAAAAGAAGCCATGGCTTTGGTGGGGTTTTCTCCAAGCTCTGTAACGGCTTTGGCAAAGCGGGCTCTTTTAGCTTCTTCTCGTGCTCTTTGGGCAGCTTCTGCTTCTTGCAAAGTGTGCTCAGAAAGGCTTGCATATAAGTCTTTTAAGTTATCATTAAGCAAGGCTTCTTCGCCTGGCGTGTACTTAAGTTGCAAGGGAAAAAGACTGCGAACCAAGGAGTCAGAGCTTATGTATTGCAGGGCATTTTGAATAAGGTCTGTAAGTTCGGTACGTTCTGCCTTAAGCAAAGAGGCGTTCATGGCTTGGAGTGCGTCTTGAACAGCTTGTACTGCAGCCACAGCTTTGCCTTGCTTTACATAACTGCTTGCTTGCGCAAGCCCTTTGCGAATTTTTGGTAAATCTTTCGACATACGTACTCCAAGTAAACCCACCACTAACTTTGTGCAGTAGTTTATTCTTTTGCACGACATATGTAAAGCGAAATTAATTTCTTTGCATGCATGTACTTTTGTTTGTTGAAAATGCAAGATATTTATGCGAATTTATTGCTTAAAAATGTATGTTAATGTAATTGCACTGTATATTTTATTGTAAAAGTCTAGAATTACTTTTTTCACAGCCATCTTGACAAAAAGAATGTAATGGCTGTATAGTCATCTAAGTGATACAGCGTTGCTGTGTGTGTATAATTTCAATGTAACTACTGCAAATTTCGTATATTGATTGACGAAAACTGGAGAAAATGATGCATGTTGATAATGCGCCTCCTACCATGGAAACCATTTGCCTAAAGCACGATAACGGATCGGATCTTTCTTTTCATGGACGCCTTTTTGCAGAATCTTCGTGGTTTGATGAAGAAACATCTACGCTTACACGTCAAAAATTGTATGTGACGGACCAACACGAACAAGTGTATTACATTGTGCGCGGGAATGGGCAAGACCGTACGCGCCATGCCTATAAGCTTAATGTTCAGGGTGATCATTGTATTATCCACAATGGAACATCAGAGATTACACTACAATTTGAAATGCTTATGATGGCTGTGCGCCAATTGTGCGGCCTTGATGCCGAGGCAACTCCTTCTCTTTGTATGGTAGAAGAGATGCTTAAAGCTGCAAATATTTAATAAATTTGCGTATAGCGTGTTTTCAAATGTGTTTTCTGGGTAAGCGAAAGAACTTTCTTTTGTGAGGATTTTTTACCCTTTTTTAGCTTTTTGCTCATTACAAAAGACGGAGATAAATCTTCGTCTTTTTTTTGGGCTGCTTG
>CAYJGS010000219.1:0-3408 GCA_964369505.1 uncultured Desulfovibrionaceae bacterium
ATTGGCATAAATATTTTACACGCCCCTCCCATAACAGCATTGCGCGAAAATTTTGCTTTGCCTGCAGGAATATTAGCAGAAGATTTAGAGCAAGTTTTGTGGAAAAATGGTTTAATTCGCAAGGATAATGCCGATTTTTTTTACAATTTTCCTGCAGTTGAGAGCTTGTGGTTGCAACTTGTAAATAGTATGTTTCTTTGCTATGAGAGCTCTTTGTCTTATGAAAGCACTTGGAAGAATGAAGCCATGGCGCGTTTGCTTTGGAAAAATAGCGTTGTGCAATTGCATGACGGTGTGGATGTAGTTCATGGAATATTGCAAGATATAGGTGCTTTAGGTGAGATTGGATTGCTGGTGGACGGAAAGATACAGTATTTTGTGAACGGCAATGTTCGCTTTGTATCATAGATGCTGTTACCGTTGTGGTGAATTTATCAATTTAGTAATTATCATGTTTTTTTGAGAAAAGGATATTGCCTCATGAGTGACGTGGAAATGCGTTCATTTACCGATGTTCAGGAGCTGTTAAGGGGAAAACCTATCTTAGTGGCCAACCGTGGTATACCAGCGCGTCGTATTTGCCGCTCCATACGTGAGCGTTTTGACGCCATTGCGGTGATGACCGCCACCGATGTTGATAAAACAGCTCCAGCTGCGTCTACGGCACAAGAACTTTTGTTGCTTGGCAAAGATCCGCGTGCGTATTTGGACATTGATCGTATTATTTCTTTGGCCAAACAGCGCGGCATTGTGGGCATACATCCCGGTTGGGGCTTTGCTTCAGAAGATTCGCAATTTCCGCGCAAATGTGCTGAAGCGGGCATAGTTTTTATTGGGGCCACTGCTGATGCCATGAATATGCTTGGCAATAAGGTTGAAGCACGTAATATTGCCAAAAAATTAAATATACCTGTTGTTCCAGGTTCTGAAGGTGCTGTGGATATACCCACAGCGCGAGAGCTTATCAAAGAAATAGGCTTACCCATTATGCTAAAAGCCGAAGGCGGCGGCGGCGGGCGTGGTATTTTTGCCATACTTGACGAATCAGAACTTGACGATGCCTTTTTTAAAGCTTCCACCATGGCGCAAGCTTCTTTTGGTAATCCACGCCTTTTTGTAGAGAAATATCTTTCGCAAGTGCGTCACATTGAAATACAAGTTATTGCAGATAAATTTGGCAATGTCTTTGCTTTTGATGAACGCGATTGTACTGTGCAGCGCAATCACCAAAAACTTATTGAAATAACGCCTTCGCCTTGGCCTGGTTTGACTCCTGAATTGCGTGAAAAATTAAAATCTTATTCTGCTAAGCTTGTTAAAGAAGTGGGTTTCAATTCTTTAGCTACGGTGGAATTTTTGGTAACACCGGACGGCGAAGCGTATCTTATTGAAGTGAATACACGTTTGCAGGTAGAGCATGGTATCACTGAGTGCCGTTATGGTATTGACCTTGTGGAAGAACAAATTGCCATAGCTTTTGGATCTAAGTTACGTTTGAACGAAGAAATGACCAAGCCTATGCATTTTGCCATGCAGGTGCGCATCAATTGCGAAGACCCGCAAATGCAATTTTCGCCCAATTCAGGCTTGGTGACACGCTATGTTTCGCCAGGTGGCCCCGGGGTTCGCTTAGATTCTAATATGACGGCAGGCTATGAATTTCCGCCCAACTATGATTCTGCAGGTGCCTTGCTCATAGCTTATGCTCGCGATTGGGATAAAACCATAAGCATTATGGACCGTGCCCTTGGGGAATATATTATTGGCGGTATCAAAACCACTATTCCATTCTATAGGCAAATTTTAAAGCACCCCTTATTCCGCAATGTGAACTTTGACACTAATTTTATTGCCAATACGCCGGAACTTATGTGTTATTCGGATATGGCACCGGAAGGAGAGCGCTTAGCTCGTCTTGTGGCAGAAATTTCCGGCAAGGGTTATAATCCTTATGTGAAGCTTGGGGAATATCGTTCTATAGATACGCCGCGTATGCCTGAATTTGAGCCGGTATTACCCACAATTTTGAGCGCAGATCGTAGAGCTCTTTCGCCGTATCCGCGTGGGGACAGAATGGCTTTGCTGGACTATGTGCGCGGTTCCAACCATGTGCATTTTACCGACACAACACCACGCGATTTTACCCAATCCAATAGCGGAAACCGTTTCCGTTTGGCTGAAGATGCGCTCATAGGGCCGTATCTTGATAATGCCAATTATTTTTCCATTGAAAATGGCGGTGGGGCACATTTTCACGTGGCCATGCTTGCCAATATGACCTATCCCTTTACTGAGGCGAAGGAATGGAATCTTTTTGCCCCAAAAACCCTTAAGCAAATATTGGTGCGTTCTACCAATGTGCTTGGCTATACGCCACAGCCGCGTAATCTTATGCGCTTAACGGGTGAGATGATATGCGATCACTATCAGATAATCCGTTGTTTTGACTTCTTAAATCATGTGGAAAACATGCGTCCTTTGGCTGAAGTTGTTTTATCGCGCAAAGAAGTTGTTTTTGAACCGGCCATTTCGCTTTCTTATGCCAAAGGCTTTGATGTTAAACATTATATGGAAGTGACCGAAGCCATTTTGCATATGGTGGCAAGTATTATAGGCGGTTCTTTAGAACAAGCCAGTCAAAATATTATTCTTGGCCTTAAAGATATGGCAGGTGTTTGCCCACCGCGCTTTATGACAGAACTTGTGACCACTTTGCGCACTAAGTGGCCTTTGCTTGTGTTGCACTATCATCGCCATTATACCGACGGGCTTTTTGTGCCTTCTTGTGGGGCTGCAGCCAAGGCCGGTGCGCATATTCTTGATGTGGGGCTTGGTTCTGCTGTACGTTCGTATGGACAAGGTGATGTGCTTGCTACGGCGGCATATTTAGAAGACGAACTTGGCCTTAGCACCAATTTGAATAAAGCTGCCATTCGTGATGCAAATTTTGTGTGTAAACAGATTATGCCCTATTATGACCGCTATTGCGCGCCGTATTTTCAAGGCATTGATTATGATGTGGTGGAACATGCCATGCCGGGTGGGGCTACATCATCTTCGCAAGAAGGTGCTGTAAAACAAGGTTATATACATCTTTTGCCCTATATGCTGAAATTCTTGGCAGGTACGCGCAAAATTGTGCGCTATCACGATGTGACACCCGGTTCGCAAATCACTTGGAACACAGCCTTTTTGGCCGTGACCGGTGCTTGGAAACGTGGTGGAGATGACGAAGTACGCTATCTTTTGCGCGTGCTTGAAGAAATTGCCGCAACGCCGGAGCAAGAACTCAGCCCAGAAATGAAAGAAGCTCGCTTGAGCGTGTATAAAGATTGCAATGATGCTTTCCGCAATTTACTTTTGGGTAAATTTGGCAAGCTGCCTTTAGGTTTTCCGCCGGATTGGGTA
>CAYJGS010000220.1:0-1317 GCA_964369505.1 uncultured Desulfovibrionaceae bacterium
AATGAAATTTTTTCAGAATACTAGAGCGTGTTCACATAAAATGATTTTTTGTGCATATCAAGGAAGATAAGCTTGCTTTGAGGGAGTGTATTCTTCTCATACTCGGCGAAAAAGCAAACGAAATTTGACGCAGAGATGCGCAAAAAGGCGTTTATACGAACACACACTCCCCCTCAAGGAAAAATAAAAAAAGGAGATACTATGGCTACAAATGATATACGGGTAGGTCTTATAGGCGTTACGGGTTATACGGGGATGGAGTTAACAAGATTGCTTGCTTTGCATCCTAGGTTGCGTTTAGTTATGGCTTGTTCGCGTTCTGAGGCTGGTGTCAGGCTTGGGCAATATTATCCTTTTTTAGAAGGACTTAGCGGTGCTAATGTCATTATTTCCGCACCAGATATAGATGAGGCTGCCGAGCGTTGTCAGGTAGTATTTTTAGCTGTACCACACTGCACGGCCATGGAAATGGGTGCAGCGCTTTTAGCCAAGGGTGTTAAGGTTGTAGATCTTTCGGCGGATTTTCGTTTACGTGATTCTAAGGTATATGAAGAATGGTATAATACGCCACATACGCAAGAAGATGCTTTGGCCAAAGCGGTATATGGTTTGCCCGAATTGTATGCTGACAGTGTAAAGGATGCAACGCTTATTGCCAATCCTGGTTGTTATCCTTCGGCGGCTATTTTGGCATTGTATGCGGCCTTAAAGCATGAGCTTATCCATACGCAAGATATTGTTATTGATGCCAAGTCTGGCACCAGCGGTGCAGGCAGAAAGGCCAGTGTTGGCACGTTATTTTGCGAAGTATCAGATACATTTAGAGCGTACAACCTTGGCAAGCACCGCCATACGCCAGAGATAGAGCAAGAGCTTTCTTGTATTGCGGGCACAGATATTACTGTATCGTTCAACACGCACCTTTTACCTATAAATCGCGGCATTTTGGCTACCATTTACACTAAGCTTACAAAAGATATGAGTCTTGAGGCTGTACACGCTATTTTTAGTGACACGTGGAAGGACAGTCCGTGGATACGAGTTTTACCTGCGGGAAATTTGCCAGAATTACGTCATGTGCGCGGCACTATGTTTTGCGATATAGGCCTTGTGGTGGATCCGCGAACCAAGCGCCTTATTATTGTAAGTGCCATTGATAATTTATGCCGTGGGGCTTCGGGGCAGGCCATTGCCAATGCTAATCTTATGTTGGGTTTACCCACAACAGAAGGATTGATGCTGCCGCCTCTTATGCCTTAGATAGTGTCGTCAAATGCGCCTTAATTCTTTCGTTGCGCACAATCCTTAGGGTTTTAC
>CAYJGS010000220.1:1327-3400 GCA_964369505.1 uncultured Desulfovibrionaceae bacterium
ATATTGTGTTTTTTTATCTGCCTGTATAGGGTGGTGCGGTTAATATTAAGATATTTTGCGGTATTGCCTTGGTGCCATTGACAATGCTCCAAGGCTGCCACAATGCGGGCTTTTTCATAAGGCATGTCGGTATTTATGGATGGGATTTGCTTTTCCTGCATAAGCGTTGTGCCCATTCCCATAATATTTTCTAGAGGATCAAGGGTATTTTTTAGCAAAGGTGCTGTAATAATGCCATCGTTACAATCCATGCTCACACTGTCCATGGCATAACGCAATTCGCGCACATTGCCGGGCCAAGAATATGCTTGCAAAACCGTTTTACTTTCTACATTTAGGCTTGGCTTAAAAGAGCTGTTTTGTTCGTTTAAAAAGTGTTCAGCCAAAAGGATACAATCTTCGCCTCTGGCTCGTAAAGGAGGCAAAACTAGACTCAGCACCTTTAATCTATAGTATAAATCTTGGCGGAACAACCCTTGTTGCACCTTGATGCGCAAATCGTTATTGGTAGCTGCTAAAATACGTAAATTCACATAAATACGTCGTGTTCCGCCAAGGCGCATGAGGCTTCTTTCTTCTAAAATACGCAAAAGGCGCGTTTGCCCTTGCAGATCAAGTTCTGAAATTTCATCTAAAAAAAGCGTGCCTTCGTGGGCAAGTTCAAAAAAGCCGGCTTTGCCCTTGTGGGTTGCCCCTGTAAAAGCGCCAGCTTCATAACCAAAAAGTTCCGATTCCAGCAAGGATGGCGGCAAAGAACCACAGTTCACAGCCACAAAAGGTCCGTCTTTAAAGGGACTTGCATTATGTATGGCGTGGGCAAACAGTTCTTTGCCTGTGCCTGTTTCTCCTACAATAAGAATAGACTGCGCACCGGAAGCATAGTGCCTTGCTTTTTGTATAGTTTGCAGCATAATTTTGGATTTACCTATAATATGCTTAAATGAATACAAGGCCACAAGGCCGCTGGTGGAAAGACGCAGTTTTTTTTCTAAGGCGGTGATGGACTGTTTTTTTTGAAAAGTGATAATGGCGCCCGTTATTTCGTTTTTTACTTTTATGGGCAAAAAACTGAGCAATAATTCTGTCTTATTGTGCAAAAAAACTTCATCGAGTATGGGCTCTCCTTCGCGTAAGCATTCTTGAATGCGTGCGCTCGGAAGAATATTATCAATGGGGGCATGTGTGGGATCGTGCTTTAACTGCAAAAGGCTTAAGGCCACAGAATTTATTAATAATACATAGCCTTCACCGTCCACAGAAATAATACCATCGCGCGAATTATCAAGCACGGTGTGCAATTTTTGCGCTTGGATTTGTTCTAATTTACGCGCATAGGTAACTTTACAGGCTTGCAAAATGGCTTGACGCACCGATTCTGCCCCAGAAGAAAGTAAAGCGCTTGGCATGCCAAGTTTTGCCGCAGCTAGGGTGGAGCTGATACCGCCAATAATCATATCTGTGTTATCGTCAGCAGCTTTTTGTACGGCTTCACGCATGGCTTCTGTTTTGCTTTCACTCAAATATATATGCAAATTCATGCCAAGCAATTCCATAAAGGCTGTTAAATCCCAGTGCATGCGCGAAAAACTTATGAGGGCAATGCGAGGATTTTCAAGGCCTGTTTGTGCTCTGGCAAGGCGTAAAGATTCTGCCAAATCTTGAATACCCAAGGGAATATCCACAACGGGTATTTCAATATCAGAATCACTGATAAGATCCGCTGTCCATCCTCTGGCAATGACCACATGCACGCCGTCAAGCACAGCTTCACGCGCCACATCAAGGCAAGTATCAAGACCTGCGGTAATAACCTTTATTTCTTTTTCAAGACCAAGCTTAGCAATAACAGCGTGTGCTGTCACATTCACAGCAGCATGTGGAGCAATAAAAACGATGGTATGCATATTTTCTGTCTCCATTCTTAGATAGCGTCTTCAAATGCATCTTTATGTTGCAAATTTTGCACTATTGTTGCTTTTGCGTCAATATGTATCATGAGACCTCTGCATAATTCATTATGCAGAGGGGCACGGAGCGTTGACGCTAGTCAATGCGACCGAAAATCAAGAATAG
>CAYJGS010000221.1:0-3375 GCA_964369505.1 uncultured Desulfovibrionaceae bacterium
AAACTTTAATGGCGGCAATATGTTATCTTCGAGATGTAAATTTTGCCGCATCTACGGTCTTAAAAAATACTGCTTATAACGTCTTTCAAAATCCGTAAAATCCAAATTTTGATTTTCTTTGATATATTACAAAGCATTTTTTCACTATGGGGTTTGTAAACAGTCTGGGCGCTATATCCTGTAGCACACAAGTGTAGCATGCTTACAACAATCTTTAACACACGTAGGGCAGTCTGCCTATATCTTTTTTAATAAATATTAAAAATAATTTACAAAATGCACACAAATCAACAAAAAAACCAAAAAACATACTGCCAAAATTTTGCTTACAGCAATACCATATGAAGATTGCGTCTTAAAACCAACTATGCTAATTTGTGTGACCAATATGCACTACAAAAATAAAAAAAATATAAAGACCAACCTTCCTTTAACAATATAACAAGCTTATTTTATTATGAAATTTATTTCTGCCCAACTGTCTATATTTCTGCAACAGCGCGGTGCAAGACGCAATGTATTCTTTTTATTACGCTTTCTCCTTTTACTCATAACACTTATTGCCGCTTACAGCATCCTTTTCCACTATATCATGCAGTATGAAGGGCGCACTTATTCTTGGACAACAGGTGTCTATTGGACACTGACAGTTATGTCTACTTTAGGTTTTGGAGATATTACTTTTACCTCGGATGCAGGGCGGCTTTTTTCTATCATAGTGCTCATGTCCGGCGTTATTTTTCTTTTGGTCATGTTGCCTTTCACCTTTATTCAATATTTTTATGCCCCGTGGCTTGAGGCTCAAAAAAAACGTGATACGCCACGCACCTTACCTTCAAGCATTAAGGATCACGTTATTTTTGTGGGTATAAGCCCCTTAACACTTAACACTGTAGACGCTCTTGAACGCTATGGCACCAAATGCGTCTTACTATGCAATGACACCCAAGCAGCTTTAGATCTTATAGATTTAGATTATACCACTGTGATGGGTGAGCACGACGATAGTAATGTGTACAGAAATATTCACCTTGAAAATGCAGCCATGCTGGTGGCTTTAGACACCGACATGCGCAATACCAACATCACATTTACCGCCAGAGATGTAGATGCCCATGTGCCCATTATAACCAGCGTGCAAAGTGACGACGCCATTGATATTTTGGAATTGGCAGGCGCTACCCATGTTATTCAATTTCATAAACTTTTGGGCACAGCCTTAGCCAGACGCGTTTTGCACAGCAATGCCCCTTCAAGCATTATCAGTACGCACGAAAACCTTATTATTGCCGAAGCTCCGGTTATGCGCACTCCCTTGGTGGGAAAAAGCCTTATTGAATGCGGTTTGCGTAACCTTACCGGTGTTAATGTGGTGGGATTATGGCAGCGTGGAAAATTTATTTTTCCGCAACCTCAAACTATTTTTACCGATGCCTCTGTTCTTGTGGTGGCAGGCACTAAGCAACAAATTGAGGCCATGGACAAAGTGCTTGGAGAACATTTAACAGCCAATGAGCAAAGCCCTGTGCTTATTCTTGGCTGTGGGCGCGTGGGTATAGCAGCAGCAACACATCTTGAAAGTTTGCAGCGCCCTTATCGTATTGTAGACAAAAACACACGCTTACGCCAAAAACTTTTGTCAGAAAATCTTATCATTGGCGATGCAGCCGATATTGACGTATTAGAAGAAGCAGGTATTCGCAAAGCACCTTCAATAGTTATTACCACCCACGATGACGACACCAATATTTATTTAACACTTTATTGCCGTAAGTTACGCCCTGATATTCAAATTATCAGCCGCGCCAACCTTGACCGAAATGTGGGCATTTTACACGCAGCCGGTGCTGACCTTGTGCTGTCTTTAGCGTCTATGATGAGCAGCAGCATTATTAACTTGTTGGCCCCCGGCAAAGTGCTTATGCTCAACGAAGGCTTAAAAATATTCCGCAGTAAAGTGAGCAAAAAACTTCAAGGAAAACGGCTTATAGGCAGTGGCATTCGCAGTGAAACCCATTGCAATGTTATAGCAATAATGGACGCGCAAGGCGAAATGCACATAAACCCCGACCCCCAACACGTCTTTGCCAAGGGCGAAGAAATGTTTTTGATAGGCGACTCTCAAGCCGAACACAATTTTAATGAAAAATTCTGCATAGACCAAGGCCTTTTAGAAGAAAATACTTTAGCAAAATAAGCCCCTGCACAATTAATTGTGCTCCCCCAGAAGACTTTGTCAACACTCTGGAACCGATACATAATTGTGCAAAGATCTGAAAATAAGGATAAAATATGTCGCTCGAATTAGAAATGCCACAAAATGCGCCTCAAAAAAAACGGACAAAATTTTCCACAAAAATACTTTTGCTCGTTCTCTGCGTAACTATAATTGCCTTAAGTTGGCTTTTTTGGACACGTACCGTAAGCCATAGGGCAGAAATTCAAGCGACTCTCATCCCTATAGTCTCACCCATGAGCAGCACTCTCACAAGTCTTGCCACAGAAAAAGGCGCCTTTGTCAAAGCCGGGCAAATTATTGCCTATCTTGACGTGGCAGAATATATGACTTTGCGCAAAGAAGCCGAAGCCCTTGTGCGCGGCATAAAGGCTTTTTCTGCCCAAAATTTTGCCGCAAATGTGGCAGATGCGCAAAAAGCCGCTGAAGATATGGTACAACGTCTAGCCATGGCTCGCGCCGAAGAACATAGCCAAAAACTGCTCAAAGAAAAATATTCTCTTGAGCATGCCAAAGCCCTATTGCACAAGCGCAGTACAGCTTTAAAAAATAATACCAAAGCTTTGGCAGAAGCAGAAAAAAACGAAGCGCAAGCTTTGCGCCAATTACAACAAGCCACTGCGGCCTTTGAATTGGCAAGCTTAAGCCGTGTAGCTGTAGAAAAATCCATACAGCAATACCGCAACAGCGCTACCCATGCTCCAGTTCAAAGCCAAAGCATGCAAGGACTTGAAGCCCTTGCCGAAAATCCCGGGCATATCATAGCCCCAACCAATGGCTATATTGTAGGCACTCTGCCCCAAGCAGGACATGTGGCAATGCGCGGTGAAAAACTTTTTGAACTTTTACCGGAACCACAACAAGGCTATACCACCACAGCCATTATAAGCCGCAAAGAAGCTCAAAACCTTGCGCTTTCTATGCAGTGCTTTGTGGTATTAAAAGACAGTTTTGGGCTTTGGGAAGGCGAAATTGTGGGCATAAGGCATGATATAGACGGCAGCCATATCCAAATTGCAATTAAAGAAACATGGCTTTCTAAGCCCATTTCCGGCGAAAAACAAGACGCCAAGGTGGTTATATGGTCACCTAAAAGCGCCTTTGCTTCACCCCTGTTGGGTATTTTAAGTTTTATTTAA
>CAYJGS010000222.1:0-3372 GCA_964369505.1 uncultured Desulfovibrionaceae bacterium
AGCTTTGCTGACAATAGCGGCGCAAAACCCACAAAGTGGGGTTTGTCATCAAACTAAAGAATATTAAAATCTTTTAGTTTCTTTGTGTATAAGAATTTTTTCAGGTGTTGGAATTGTTTGTTTATCCAATTGCCAACGAACCAAACCATTAAAAATGCAACGCTTTGCATCTTTATAGCTGCCATAAAGATGTTGTAAGGTTTCTTCAATATCACTGCGTTTGGTGCTGCCCGCCGATGGGCAGGGATTTTTCCAAGTGGGAAGCTCCCACTGCTTGGCCGCTTTTAAAATATACTTTTTTTCCAAAAGCAACAAGGGGCGAATAACTTGCAAAGCGCCGCCAAAAAAAGGTTCATTCATACTCATGCCGTCCACGCGCCCATTTTGGCATAAATTCATAAAAAAAGTGTGCACAAGATCTTCTGCATTATGGCCAAAAGCTAAGTGGGTGAGCTTATATTGTGCGCAAAGCTCAAAAAGCCTTTTGCGCCTAAGCCAAGCACAACGAAAACACGGGGAATTGCGTCTGTTTTCTTCTGAATGCGCGTGGGGGCCATGATCTGTCACATCAATATGCGCGGCTATACCGTGTGCTGTAAGCCAAGGGATAAGCGGCATGTGGTTTTGTGTATCAAAGCCTGGGTTAATATGCAAAGCCATAATCTCAAAAGGAAAAGGCACTATGCGCTGACGTATGGTAAGGGTTTTTAATAATACAAAAGAATCTACCCCTCCAGAAAGTGCAACGCCCACCCGCGCATACGGGCCTATCATGCCGGTGCGGTGCATGGCCTTGCCGGCAGATTTCACACAAGCTTGTTGGGCAAAATTCAGTGATTTTTTTTTCATATGATAACCTTATGATTGAACTGTAACATTTTTGTAGCTGACGCAGTATATGGTGCTTTTTCAATATATTGCCCCTTTTTGCGGTTCAAAAAGTGCCAGAGGCAAGGAAGCTAAAAAATGCAGGCTCGCAGTGTATATGAACATACATAAGATGTCTGCATTTTTGTAGCTGACGCAGCACATGGTGCTTTTTCAATATATTGCCCCTTTTTGCGGTTCAAAAAGTGCCAGAGGCAAGGAAGCTAAAAAATGCAGGCTCGCAGTGTATATGAACATACATAAGATGTCTGCATTTTTGTAGCTGACGCAGCACATGGTACTTTTTCAATCGCAAAACAGGCGCAAAAAAGAGTTGACAAAGCTTTTCTCCCTAATTACTGTACACAACTTGCGCCAACACATGTGGCGTTAAGCTTCTTTTGCGCTGAGGTCAAGTTCTTTTAGCTCTCCCCCTTGTCGTATGTAGCATTTTGGTAAAAATGTGTAAAATTTTCTGGACAAAACGCAAAAGGGTACTACTATTTAACTATTGATGGAGATTTTCCCATGGCACGAATTACCGTGGAAGACTGTCAGGAACGTGTGGATAATCGCTTTTTGCTGGTGCAAATGGCTATTAAGCGAGTATATCAATACCGTGAAGGGTATGAAGGTCTTGTAAGTACGCGTAATAAAGAAGTTGTTACGGCTTTGCGCGAAATTGCAGCCGGTAAAGTTTTTCCGGAAGACATGTCGTATTATACCCCTCTTGAAACTGAGGAGCTTGTTGCAACTGATATTGTTGTTGAAAATGAGGTTGTTGAATCTCAAGCAAGCGCTGAATAGGTATTGAATATTAGCTGCATGTTGCTTAGCAGAGTATCTATTTGATAAGGGCCGGGGAACCGGCCTTTGCTATATCTAACTTGGGGTTTTGCCCCAAACCAAAAGTATTGCCCATGAGTCGAACTAAAGTAGATTATTATGAAACATTAGAAGTAACGCGAGAAGCTTCTGATGAGGAAATCAAAAAAGCCTATCGCCGGCTGGCTATGAAGCATCATCCGGATCGTAATCCAGACAATCCCGATGCTGAAGAAAAGTTTAAAGCTGCTGCCGAAGCTTATGATGTATTGCGCGACAAAGAACGCCGTGCGCGTTATGACAGATTTGGTCATGCCGGAATAGACGGTTTTAATGCCGGAGGTTTTGGCAGTGCCGATGATGTTTTTTCACATTTCAGTGACATTTTTGGCGATCTTTTTGGTTTCAGCACCGGTGGAGCGCATAGACCCATGGCTGGGGCGGACTTGCGCTACAATTTAAATGTTTCCTTTGCCCAAGCTGCCAGCGGTGATGAAATCACCCTTAAACTGCCTAAACGAAAACTCTGCCCCGATTGCGATGGCTCAGGAGCGGCACCCGGTTCGCACCCGGAAACTTGCCGTCATTGTGGTGGTTCGGGTAATGTGCGCCGCTCTCAGGGATTTTTTCAAATTTCTACTCCTTGTCCCGTGTGTCGCGGTGAAGGCCATATTATCACAAATCCTTGCGCACGCTGCAAAGGCCAAGGCATTATTACCGAAACCCGTGAACTTTCTGTGCGTATTCCTGCAGGTGTGGATACCGGTACGCGCTTGCGCGTGCGCGGTGAAGGCGAAATGGGCAGTAATGGTGGCCCTCCCGGCGACTTGTATGTTGTGATAAGCGTTGAGCATGATAAAGTTTTCAGACGCGAAGGCCAAAATATCATTTATACGCAAGAAATCAGTGTGGTGCAGGCCATATTGGGGCATAAGCTTGAAGTGCCATCTTTGCATGATGTTGTAAGCCTTGAAATCCCTAAAGGCACACAGTGCGGTACTGTGCTCCGCATTAGGGGTGAAGGTATGCCATTTCTTGGGCACGAAAATCGCCGTGGCGATTTGCTTGTGGAAGTGAAAGTAAACATACCCACACGCATTAGTGAAAAACAAGAAGAATTATTACGCGAATTTGAACAACATGATCCGCCCAGTGGTCCCATACATAAATTGAAAAAGGCGGCGCAGAAGGCTGCCAAAGCCATGGGCATCGATTAAATAATACGTTGAAAAAGCGGCATCTGCTGCGTCAAAACTAAAAAGCCAAACTGCTTATGTATGTCTATATACACTACGCAGCTTGGCTTTTTGTTTTTCCTTGCATCTACCACTTTTTGAACGCATTATGGGCATGTTGAAAAAGCGGCATATAATTTTTTGTAAGTGGCTAAGGGGGGCTTGCAGCCCCCCTGCCGCCCTTACGATCCCGCACCCCCCCTGCCTTCGACCTACGCTTGCCTCTCCTTGCAGGGCTGTTTACTCGCTAAACGCTCGCAAACGATCCCTTTCAGGGCAGAGCGAACCAAGGTCTCGCTCCGCGGCAGCGTCACGGTCGTATCTTCCTTTGCATAAAAAATTGTATTGTTTATTAAAGGTTATTACATTGCTGTAAATGAAAAATATTTCAAAGTTCAAAACGTGAATTTTCAAGCCTTAGAAATGTTGTGTTAATAACAATTTT
>CAYJGS010000223.1:0-3352 GCA_964369505.1 uncultured Desulfovibrionaceae bacterium
AGGCCTCTGTACAATTGTGCAGAGGCCTTTAAACGTAAACAATAAAATTATCAGCCTGTTATAGTAAATGCTTGGCGTACCACTGTCCGGCAAGCTTCATGCCTTCACGCACAGTAAAAGGCGGTGCATAGCCAAGATTATTTTGCGCGCTAGAAATATCGGCTAAAGAATGGCGCACATCGCCCTTTCTAAAATCACGATACTTGGGTTTTGCTTCGGCCGCATCTGCTCTGTGCGGTATAACCTCTTGCCGAATAAGGTCAAAAAGTTCATTAAGCGTGGTGCGCTGGCCATAGGCCACATTGTATACTTTGTCGCGGGCGCTGTCTTTAGCCAGTGAAGCAAGAATATTGGCTTCTATTACATTATCAATATAGCAAAAATCGCGGCTGGTTTCGCCATCACCATTAATAAAAACGTCCTTACCTTGTAACAGTGCCGCAAACCATAGCGGAATAACCGCCGCATAGGCGCCCAATGGGTCTTGGCGCTTACCAAAAACATTAAAATATCTTAGGCCAACGGTGGTAAAACCGTAACTTTTTGCAAAAACTGCGGCATAGAGTTCGTTCACATATTTTGTTACCGCATAGGGCGAAAGGGGATTGCCTATAATATCTTCCACCTTGGGTAGGCTTGGTGAGTCGCCATATGTGGAAGAAGAAGCCGCATACACAAAGCTTTTGACCTTGGCTTTTTGCGCCGCCACAAGCATGCATAAAAAACCGTCAATATTGCAAGAGTTTGTTAACAAAGGGTCTTCGATGGAGCGTGGAACAGAACCAAGGGCTGCCTCGTGTAAAACATGGTCAACGCCTTCACAGGCCTTGTGGCATGTGTCTATATGGCGCATGTCTCCTTCGATAAAAGTAAAATTTTTCCAAAGAGCTTCGTTGGTGTTGGCCACACTTTCTTGCACCATGTCCAGATTTTTTTGATACCCTGTAATAAAGTTATCTAATCCAACAACTTTTTGACCGTGTAAAAGTAAGGTTTCTAAAAGATTAGAACCGATAAACCCCGCAACACCGGTAATAAGCCAAGTGCGTGGTGTTTTTTGTATATCTTCTAGGGCTTGCATATAGGCTGTCATGGTTATATCCTCATAAAAATTTTCTTCTGGTGTTTTTTACCCTTGCTCATACATATTGTAAAGTTATAAAAAAATTTGCAATGAGATATTAGGTTGTGTGTGCTTATGAAAATCTTGATTTTTGTCAACGATAGCAAATGCGTAATGCTGTATTGGGTTGCTTTGCTTAAGGCATTGCGCAGCCGTGGGCATCAAATCATATGCTATGTACCGAAAACCGCGCAAAAGCAGCATGTGCAAGAAATTGCAGCCTTAGGAGCAACAGTGGGCTTTTATCCCTTGCAGCGCAAGGGACTTAATGCAGCTTATGATGTGTATACACTATGGCATGTGGGCAAAATTCTTTTGCAGCAAAAACCTCAAGCCGTGTTTGCCTCTACCATAAAGCCTGTTATTTATACGAGTTTGGCAAAGCGCTTGCTGGCAAAATTTTTACCAAGCACACATGTTTTTGCCTGCATCACAGGCCTTGGTTTTGCCTTTGAAGAAGCTAGGACTACACACAAAAAAATTATTCAAAGCATAGCACAAAGATTATATAAAATAGGGCTTGCAGGTGCTAAGAAAGTGTTTTTTCAAAACACAGCCGATGCAGAACTTTTTATGCAAAAAAAACTTATAGCAAAGCAAAAATCTATAGTGTGCCAAGGCGGTACAGGGGTAGATACAGAGCACTTTGCTTATGTGCCAACATATCCTCCCACCGCGCATTTTTTGCTCATGGCCAGACTTTTAGAGGCTAAGGGCATACGGGAATATGCCGCCGCTGCTAAAATTTTACGGCAAAAATACCCGCAAGCCACCTTTGCGCTTTTGGGCCCTGAAGAAAAAGGTTTTGGAGCCATAAGCATGCATGAGGTTTTGCAGTGGCAATCTCAGGGTATTATACAATATCTAGGTGCTGTGGGGGATGCGCGCCCTCATATTGCTTCTACAGGTGTTATGGTGTTGCCCTCGTGGCGCGAAGGAGCGCCTTGCGCCATTTTAGAAGGCATGAGCATGGGCAGAGCGTGCATTGTAAGCCAAGTACCTGGTTGCATGGATATAGTGCAAGATAAAGAACAAGGGCTTATGGTACCCAGAGGCCATGTTCAATCCTTGGTAAAGGCCATGGAATATTTTATTTTGCATCCAGAAGAAAGAGAACGTATGGGAAATAAAGCCAGAGAGCATGTACAAAAACATTTTGAAGCGCGCGCTGCGGCTGCTTTTCTTGTGCGCCATATGGAGGTGTAATTATATGCCTTGGTGGTACAGTATATATGCTCGCCTTATCCTTGACGCGTCAATTCTTTTGCTGGCCATGCCTATAATTGTATACCTTGCGCCTTTGCCAGTCGTATACAGCGTGTTTTTTGTGCCCCTT
Source organism: uncultured Desulfovibrionaceae bacterium (assembly GCA_964369505.1). Lineage (GTDB taxonomy): Bacteria > Desulfobacterota > Desulfovibrionia > Desulfovibrionales > Desulfovibrionaceae > CAYJAD01. The sequence goes on from CAYJGS010000223.1 coordinate 2,460, forward strand.
GTTGTGTTTTTTTTATATGCTCTGCAAGGCTATAGCTTTACATGCTCTATGGTAAATGCCAAGGGTCGCCTTGTGTTTATGCGTCATATGCTGGCGCGTTGCGCTGTTGCTGTTGCTTTAGCTCAAGTGATGGGGCTTAGTTGCGCAAAGTTTTTTTTCAATTATGATTTCAGTGCATTATATATATGCGCGCAGTCTGTCTTTGCCATGATTTTGCTGTTTTTAAGCCATTGCGGTTTTGCGTATTATGCCCATAAGCGCGGTGTTAATCTTGCGCTTTTGGTGCAGCGTATACCTTTTTCGCATATGGCACATCTTCAGCGCATGCCTTTTACACAAGAAAAAAAATGGTGCTATGTCAAAAGATATTTCGACATGGTTTTGGCTGTAAGCCTGCTAACGCTACTGAGCCCGCTTATGCTGTGCATTGGTGTTTGTATTGCCGCAGATTCTGCAGGGGGGATATTTTATAAGCAGCAACGTGTGGGCAGAGGCGGAAAAATTTTTACCTTGTATAAATTCCGCTCTATGCATGCCGATGCCGAACAAAATGGGGCAGTGTGGGCTAGCGCTAACGATAGCCGCATAACGCGTGTGGGTAAAGTTTTGCGCGCCTTGCATTTAGACGAATTGCCACAGCTTTGGAATGTGGTGAAAAATGATATGAGCTTTGTGGGGCCAAGGCCGGAGCGTTATGAATTTGTGCAACAACTTACTAAAAATATGCCCGTATATATACTACGGCATGAGGTAAAACCTGGGCTTACGGGGCTTGCGCAAATAAATTATCCTTATGGCGCATCTGAGCAAGATGCATTAAAAAAGCTGGAATACGATGTTTTTTATGTGCAAAATGTGTCGGCATGCCTTGATGCGCAGATAATGCTCATGAC
>CAYJGS010000224.1:0-3340 GCA_964369505.1 uncultured Desulfovibrionaceae bacterium
CATTTTCCGCTGATATTTTATTTTCTTTTTCCATACTAATCCTTACGATTATATACTTTTTTTCAACACATATACGATGATTTTGCTTTACTCTACGTCAAATGTCTACTTAAAAAATTCTACAATAGCTTTGAATATACACAGAAGCAACATTTACAAATACATTCTAATTTGATAGGAAAGTAATTTACGACATTATAAAAAATCATTGTTACCCAAGATTTTTTAAGGAGAACAAAGTGTCCCATACTAAGGTACAAAAAACCATTGCAGAAATTAATGAGCGTATCAAAGCAGGCAAAGCTGTTGTGCTGAATGCGGCAGAAATGTGTGAAACTGTGCGACGTCTTGGCAAAGAACAAGCCGCTAAAGAAGTGGATGTTGTTACCACAGGCACATTTTCGCCCATGTGCTCTTCAGGCATGCTTTTTAATATCGGCCAACCTGAACCTCCGGCCATGCGCAGTACAAAGATGGCTCTTAATGGTGTGCCTTGTTATGCAGGTATTGCCGCAGCCGATGGCTATGTTGGCGCCACCGAAATTAAAGACGGCGATCCACTCAATACACCACACCCTGGCACATTTGCCTATGGCGGTGGACATGTTATTGAAGATCTTGTGGCCGGAAAAACTGTACATTTGCAAACAGAATCTTATGGCACAGATTGTTACCCGCGTCGTACTTTAGACAGAAAAATAACCTTACAAGATTTACCTCATGCAGAGCTGCTTAACCCAAGAAATTGTTATCAAAATTATAATGCAGCCGTTAATCTTACCAATAGAATTATTTACACCTATATGGGGCCTTTGCGTCCGCGCATGCAAAATTTAAACTATGCCACCGCCGGGCATTTATCACCCTTGTTTAATGATCCCTATTTTAAAACCATTGGTTTGGGAACGCGTATTTTCTTGGGCGGTGGTATTGGTTATGTTATTGGCCAAGGAACACAACATGTTACCAAGCCTAAGCGTACAGAACGCGGCATTCCTTTAAGTGCTGCCGGAACGTTAATGCTTAAAGGAAATCTCAAAAATATGTTGCCACAATACTTACGTGGACTTTCTTTTCTTGGCTATGGTTGTTCACTTTCTGTGGGTGTGGGCATTCCAATTCCAATTTTAAATGAAGAAATTGCATGGTTTACCGGAGTTGACAATGATGAGATACTCATGCCCATCAAAGATTATGGACACGATTATCCAAATGGTGTTCCCAAAGTGTTGGCACATGCCCCCTTTGAAGAACTTATGAGCGGTGAAATTGAACTTATGGGACGTAGCATAAAAACTGTGCCCATGACAAGCTATGCCACTTCTTTAGAAATAGCTAATACTCTTAAAGAATGGATTGAAAAAGGCAACTTTTTACTTACGGAACCGGTAGAAAAAATTATTTCTGAATAGCGTTTCCTTATAAATATGGCGAAAATATCCAACAGGCTGCATTACGCAAACGCGTAGGCAGCCTCTTTTTTTGCGCATCATCCATGGTATACGCGCGACTTATATTCATTTTAGACATAAAATATGTTTCCATACATTTGGCAAAATCTATATCAAAGCATTCTACATTTAATTCAAAATTTAAGCGTAAAGAACGAGAATCTAAATTTGCAGAGCCTATTTGTACATAATATTCATCAATTATAAGCAATTTTGTGTGAGCAAAGGGTGGTGGTTGATAATAAATGCGCACACCAGAATCTAGTAATGTGGGCAAAAGATGATACGTGGCCCAATGTACATAAAAAAGATTGTTTTTTTCAGGTAATATTATACGCACATCTACTCCACGCAAGGCTGCAGACTTTAGACTGGCCATAAATTCTTGAGTGGGTAAAAAATAAGGGGTCATAATGTTAATACTTTTGGTAGAAGCAGCAATGGCCCCATATAAAAGCTCATGTAAGGGGTCTTTGCCGGATCCCGGGCCATCAAGCACCATACGGCAATAAATATCGCCGGTTTTCTTTTTTTCACGTGCCTCAAGAGATGTATATTCACTGGTACAAAATCCCCAATCAAGCAAAAAAGATTCACGTAATTGTGAAACTATGGGACCAGAAAGCATAAAATGTATATCTTGCACATGAAACTTGGGATGCTTTTGAATATGATAATCGGCAATATTCATGCCTCCGGTAAAACCTATATGATCAGCCACAAGAATTTTACGATGATTGCGTAAATTTATGGCAAAATTTGGCGGAAAAAGACGTGGCGGTAAAAAATGTGCCACACGTACACCTTGTTCAGGAAGTTTTTTCCATTGCCATGAAAGAGAATAAATGCGCGCCCCAAAACCGTCTAACAATAAACGTACATCAACATTACGTGCAGCTGCTTCACTTAAAGCACGACAAAATTCTTGGCTTATATCACCTCCATTAAATATATATGTGGTAAGATACACATGGGATTTTGCTTTACGGATGGCATCGAGCATAGCAGGATACGCTTCATCACCATTAATAAGTAATTGAATGGAATTTCCTTCACTTAAGGAACGGCCAGTTAACTTTTTACCCAAAATACTCATACTTTGATATTGAATGGGCAAGTTAGCTTGCTCAATATAACCAATAGGTTCTAATTTTCCTTCAGCAGCTTGTAAATATTCCGGATGATTTTTGGCCATAAGCTGTGCATTGCGCATAAGCTTGGCAGCGCGACTGTCAGCACGGCCTATACCAAAACTTATATACATAAGTGTGCCCACAATGGGCAAAAATAAAATGGTAACAATCCAGCTAAGCGCGGCACGAGGATTGCGTTTATGCAAAAGAGCATGCCCCACACATAATAGAGCTATTCCATAGATAATATTAAGGAAAATAAAAATAAAAAAATTATTATAAGGTAGCCAATTCATAATAATACTCGTATGTTCCATAAAATTTTTAAAAAATGGATTTACACAATATACATAAAATTTTCCGTTTAATATATCTAATATCTTTATTTTTGGCAAGCTTATAAGTATATTATTGAAGCATATTTTAACTATACCTAAAAAAGCCTCTTAGTTTATTTTCTAAGAGGCTTTTCAGAATGTTGACAAAGTTTCCTGGGGAAACCTTTTTTGTGAACAAAAAAGAGTTCCCCCAGACCCCCTCCAAAAAAAACTTTAATTGCGGTAACAGCTTATCTTTGAAATATAAAACTTGCCGCATCTAAGCTTCTCAAAAATTGCTATTAACACAGCGTTTCTAAGACTTTAACGTTCACGTTTTGAACTTTTCGTCAAGACATTACAAAGTATTTTTATAATGCGGGGTTTGCGCCGCTATTGTCAGCAGAGCTGCCAAGCGGAAAGGCACGAAAATCAGTCA
>CAYJGS010000225.1:0-3261 GCA_964369505.1 uncultured Desulfovibrionaceae bacterium
TCACAAAAAAGGTTCCCCCAGGAGATTTTGTCAACACTCTGTCTTTTTATTTAAAGTGCGTAAGCGTACTACAGAGAGGCTTAAAGCCATAAAGCTTAACAGACCAAATATGATAAGGTCTATGTTCATGGAGCGCAGGAATAATTCAATATTTTTTTGGCTTACAGGTTCAGCACCCAAGAAATAGCCAAGGGTCATACTGATAATTATGGTATTAAATAAAGCCCCTGTTGTGCGTACAGTACCCACAAGGCTAGACGCTTGCCCCACAAAGTCTTTTTCCACACTTTCAAAGATAACGGCCGTATTGGGTGCGGCAAAAAAGCTCATGCCAAGGCCAAGCACTATTTGTGATAGTATGAAAAGTGTCCAAGGGGTTTGGGCGTGGAAAAAAGCCGCAAGGCAAAGCCCCATGCTAGAAAGGGCAATACCTATGGCGCTAACGGAGCTTGGGCTATATTTTTCGGTAAGCTTGCCCACAAAGGGGGTGGTGGTGGCTTGCACCGCAAATTGAATGGCCATAAAAAGGCCGGCGTCGGCCACAGAAAAACCGCGGATAAGCTGTAAATATAAGCTAAAGAAGAAAAGCACGCCAAATGTTGAGCTATAGTTGATAAAGGCTGCAAATAAAGAAAGTAACAGCATTTTATTTTTGCCGATGATGCGCAAATTCAGCAGAGGATAGGCCGAGCGCAAGCTTGATAGGCCAAAGAGTGTTAAAAACACAATGCCCAAAATAATGCCGCCAATGCTGAGTTGGGTGTGGCTGTGTAAATTTGTGGAACCCACGGTGAGCAAGCATATGGCCGCACTGTAAAGAAAGCTGCTTTTCCAATCAAAGGGTTCGCCTTTACCGCTATACCATTCGTCTTTTACAGCTAAATAGGTGATAATAACAACTAAGCCGCTGGCTATGGTTTCTGCAAAAAAAAGCCAACGCCAACCTATGGTAGAGGCAATAAAGCCGGCAACGGGTGGCCCACAGGCAATGCCTGCATAGACTGAAGCTGTGGAATAGGCCAGATATGATCTTCGCTTTTCTTCGGGGGTAGTCACAATAAGAATGGCTAAGGATGTGGTGGTAAAGGTGGCGGCACTCATGCCTTGCAAAAAACGTAAAAAAAGTATGGGAAGAACGTCGCTTAAGAGTCCAATAATCAATGCAGTGATGGCAAAAATAGACATGCCCCAAAGAAAAAGCCTTTTTCTGCCCCAAATATCTCCCATGCGCCCGGCATTGATTTGAAATAGAGCCAAGCCTAAGGCATAAAAAGTTATCATAAGGCTGAGTTCTTGGGCGCTGGCTCCGATGTCGTGGCCTATAACCGGTAGGGTTGAACTTACCCCAGAAAGCATAAATGGGCGGAAAAATTGTGCTAAACATGTGGCAAAGAGTACGACAACGGCAAGGTTTTTTGTGGGCATGAGTATATTCTCTTTGGCGTATATGGCGGTGGTTGAAGAATTGTATTGTATCATTATGTAATATTACGCCGTGGGTTAGCATGCCATTATTTCATGATACTTTCAAGCACTATAAATAGGTATTGTTTCGTAAGTGGAAATTATTGTGTAAAAAGAGTGAAACACACTTAGAAGTTTTGTCTTGACAAAAACAGCGGTGATGTTAAGTGTTTTTTTAGGGACGGTGTCCTACCACCGCCCCATGGGCAAGTTCCCACGATGTAATTGTGGTTTACATCAAAAGTTTTACCCCTGTCATGACTCCATTTCATGGCAGGGAACTCTTTTACTTACCACCGCGATAAGTAACGAGCGCAAGAATAATGCCAGCAATCAAGCTTGCAAGTACATTAGACCAGAACTGCTCCATAAGCACACCTCCAAGATAGACAAGCACAACGCTTGCCAATACTCTCATGGGAATGCCCACAAATTTTCTATACAAAACCCCTTTGCAATTCAAGTGCGTAATTGGTAAAAAAGGGTGAAACTTGCCAAGGGTATGTTTTCAATGTATTATTATATGTGTTTGATAAAAAAGTAATCTGACGACGCAGATTACATTTTTTTAATAGCCTGTTAAGGAGTTGTTATGTATAGAGAATGGCTTCGTGTGCCTTGCGTCATTGCTCGTGGCGGTACAAGTAAGGCTGTGTTTTTTAAAGAGCATGACATACCCCCAGCGGGGGATTTGCGCGATAAATTTCTCTTACGTGTTATGGGGAGCCCAGATATGCGTCAGATTGACGGCCTTGGCGGTGCCAGCTCGCTCACAAGTAAAGTTGCTATTATTGGGCCTTCGGCTCGCGAAGATGCAGACATTGATTATACCTTGGGGCAAGTTTCTTTTACTGCTGCCATTGTGGATTGGCGTGGAAATTGCGGCAATATTTCTTCTGCAGCGGGGCTCTATGCCGTTGACGAAGGTTTTGTTAAAGCTGTGGAACCTTTTACTGTTGTGCGTATTTTTAATACCAATACTCAAAAAATGATTTATGCCACTGTGCCTGTTAAAGACGGACGTGGTCTTTCTGAAGGAGCTCGTATTTTGCTAGAATTTGATAAACCTGCCGGTTCTGTCACCAAAAAACTTTTACCCACCGGCAATGCAAAAGATGTTATCGACTTAGGCCCCATGGGCACATTTACCATATCCTTTGTGGATGCCGGTAATCCCATAATATACATGCGCGCTGCAGATCTTGGCTTAAAGGGCACAGAGCCGGTGGAAGATATCGACGCCATGCCCGAAGTTTTGCAAAAAATAGAAGCTGTCCGTTCGGAAATGGCCGTGAGAATGGGCATTGTTACACATGCGGCAGATGCCACAACATTGAGCCCTGCTGTGCCAAAAATTGCCTTTGTGGCTGAAGCGCAAGACTATGCCACCCCAGAGGGGAAAAAGATTTCTGCTAATGATATTGATATTATAGCTCGTGCCATGTCCATGCAAAAAATACACAGGGCCTATATGGTTACAGGCGGCGTTTCCACAGGTGCTGCTTCTAAAATAGAAGGCACTGTTGTTTGGGATGTTATGAAAGAAAAAGCTCGTGCCAGTGATATGGTGCGTATTGGGCACCCCTATGGCATTATGGATGCCAAGGTGACTTTTGACCCAAGCAATGCAGAAGAACCCTTGCAGCGTGTGGGAGTGGGGCGCACGGCCAGACGCATTATGGACGGTTTTGTGTATGTTCCCAAAAGTGCTTTTGAATAGATAGTTGAGCCTGAAAAACTATATAGTCGAATCTGAAAAACGCATTTCTATGCGTTTTTCTAAAGGCACATTGGCTC
>CAYJGS010000226.1:0-2564 GCA_964369505.1 uncultured Desulfovibrionaceae bacterium
AGCTATTGCCCTTTGGGATAGCGATAATACTACTGTTAATGGAACCTTCATAGGCAATGCTGCCATAGACAATGGTGGAGCAATTTACGTTCAAGCAGGCGATAATAACTTAATAAACGGTGTATTTATAGGCAATACTAGCGCAAAACATGGTGGAGCCGTTGCAAACGCTGCAACAATGGACTCCATTGAAGGTATATTTATAGGTAATAGTGCTGAAGAATTTGGGGGAGCTATATTTAATAATGGCAACAACCGCATTAATTCTATTGAAGGTATTTTCATAGCCAATCATTCATCAGACGTAAAAATCGACGACCTACATACCCCTCATCTCCCCGGAGGCGGAGCTATTTTTAATGGTGACGGAGGCATCATAGACTCTATTGATGCTAGCTTCATTGCTAATACTGCTAATCATGCTGGTGGCGCTTTGAGCAATAGAGGTTATATTAACGCTCTTAATGGCATTTTTGTGGAAAATAGTGCCGTAGATGGGGGGGGTGCTTTATATAATTTTTCAGCTAGCAATACTGCAGATGCTCAGATATTTTCCCTTGACGCAAGCTTCATAAATAATAAAACCACAGGTGCTACCGGCGCTGGTGGTGCCATATGGACCAACAGAGATTTAGACTTTCAAGCAGATAATAGAGTCAATATTTTTAGCGGCAATACGGACAGTTCCGGCTATAATGCCATATATGTGGAAGATAGCAACCATGATTTGTTTGTAAGCTTAAATTTTAACATGTTGGGTTCTGGCGGCTTTATAGTGAACGATACCATAAGGTCCAATGGTGTTGATTTTTATGATATAAATATTAAAGGGCAAAATAACACGCACAATGTGTTTGAACTGAACAATATTATATCTGAAGTGAAAACCCTTCATGTAAGTGACAGCACATTACGCTTGAGCTCTGTAACACAAAATGGGCAAGAATTTTCGGGCGTCATATATACAAGAAATGCGGTTTTTGATGCAGGAAGTGTTTTTGAAGTTCCCATTTCCAGTGACGCAGTATTAATCAGTTCGGGTGGGTATTTAAGTGTTGACGAAGATGCAAAGCTTAATATTGTAGGCATAGCGCCCACAGGTGCAAGCATTAAAATTATGGAAGGTTTTGCAAAAGTCACAAATGGGAATCTTTGGAGTGCTTCTAATCTTATATATACCAGTCCAACATCATTACAGCAAATTAAAAGAAGTTATTTTGACTCTGATACTGGAACATTAAGTATTGAAATAGGTCGTAATAGCGCCATGGGCATTTTGAAAGATTATGCACTAATGCAAAGCAGCGTTGCTGAATTTTTATCCCATGTAGATGCCGATGTGGATACGCTAAATACAGGCTCGCTCCTGCTTTCTCGCGCTGCTGATACCCGTTATATAGGGCGTGATAATCCTATGCTAGCCACAAGCACCATAGAAGGGCTTTTGCACCTAAGCTATTTGGCAGGGCTAAATAAAACAGGTCAAGATATTGCTCTTACAAGTGCAAATAGCTTGCAAGCACGTTTGGGTAATATGGTTTTTGGCACTACCAAGGGTGAAGAACCTGTTGTTACCATGCTTGAGACAGCAGAAAATACAGAAAACGCCGGCCTTGCCGCCGGTTCGCATATGCAAGAAAGCAATATACAAAATGGTTTTGCCTTATGGTTAAGCCCTCTTTTTAAGCATAATACTACAAGTGGCTATAAAGTTGGCAACTTTGAACATAGCCGCAATGCAGACATTGGTGGATTAAGCCTTGGAGCTGATTACACTTTTAATGAAATGTATCGTCTTGGACTTGCTTTTAACCTTGGCACTGGCTACACATATAGCCAAGGTGATTTCAATAAAACAAGTAATGATTTTGACTTCTGGAATTTATCATTATACGGCGCTTTTTATTACGAAAACCTTGCCTTGATGGCAGATGTTGGTTTGAGCAATGCATATGGCGAGATAAACCAAGAATTACCGGCAAGCATGCAAACTAACCTTACTGCCAACACAGTAAGCACAGTGTGGACAGCAGGACTTAGAGCAGAATATACCTCTTACAACGATTTTGTAGATATCACCCCATATCTAAGTGCGCGTTATATACATGTGCAAACACATGAATATGCTATAGAAAACGATGGCATGATTATGAATGATGATGGCCAAGGCCTTTGGTATTTCCCTGCGGGTGTGAGCCTGACTAAGGATATAACAAGCCAAAGTGGCTGGATTTTTTCTCCAAAACTTGACCTTGGAGTTGTGATAGCCATGGGGGATTTAGAAAGCACCGGCAATGCCAGTGTAAGTGATGGTTCTGCTACATTTGCTTATGCCTTGCAAAATACAGATCGTTTAGCTTTTAACGGTGGAGCAGGCTTTGAAATTGCAAAGGATAGCTTTAGCATGGGGCTTAATTATAATTTATTAGCTTCAGAACACGAAATGGGGCATATGCTCAACGCTGTTTTTAAACTTGAGTTTTAAAATATTACCACTCTGAAAAACGCATGAAAATACGCTTTTCAGAGTGGTAATAACTATTTCTGCTGGGCATCAAGCCAAT
>CAYJGS010000226.1:2574-3224 GCA_964369505.1 uncultured Desulfovibrionaceae bacterium
GGTTCTGTATAAAATATCCGGTGAAATGGGCTTGGTAATATGGTCATTCATGCCATATTTCAAGCTTTTTTCTTTGTCACCTGTCATGGCATGAGCCGACATGGCCACTATGGGTACATTGGCAAATTGCGGTTTTTTGCGTATGGCTTTGGTGGCTGTAAGCCCGTCCATAATAGGCATTTGAATATCCATAAGCACAATGTCATAATGTTTTTTATCTAGCATATCCAAGGCCTCTTGGCCATTATTTGCTATGTCAACGCTATACCCTACACTTTGCAAAAGCTCTTCGGCAATGATTTGATTGATACTGTTGTCTTCTACCAATAATATATTGTCGGAGTACCTTGTTTCTTCATACGTCAGTGCTGCCGTAACACTTGGTTCAATGCTTTTTTCGTCTGCCAGCTCAAAGATCGCTGTGAAGAAAAAGGTGGAGCCTTGACCCTGTACACTTTCTACCCAAATATCGCCTTGCATCATCTTTACAATATTTTTGCAAATGGCAAGCCCAAGGCCGGTGCCACCGTATTTGCGTGTTACCGAAGTATCTGCTTGAGAGAAGGCGGAAAAAAGATTGTCTATTTGTTCTTGGGTCAACCCAATGCCGGTATCTTGTATTTTGAATAAAAAGTGTAAAGAGTTATTTT
>CAYJGS010000227.1:0-3129 GCA_964369505.1 uncultured Desulfovibrionaceae bacterium
GATCGTAAGGGCGGCAGGGGGGCTGCAAGCCCCCCTTAGCCACTTACAAAAAATTCCCCCTCCCAAAAAAAACTATCAACCATGTAAATGCTACATTTTTAACGAGTTTTAATGACGTATTTCATGCGAACTTCGTACAATATTCCATCAATAAGGCGTTGTTCATCCGCGTCAAGATTATTTTGTGTTTTTTCGCGTAGCATATCTAAAATATCAATGGTATGCCTTGCCACTTCCAGGTTTTCTTCCATGTTTCCTGTATCGGGATTAGGCACTTCGCCAAGTTGCACCAAGGCCGAAGAAGCCAAAGAAAGAATAAAGGTAGAAAAAGAAACTTCGGGCATGGGGCATGGGCTCACACCCTCGGGGCAGTCTGATAAAGGATTTTCAAAACTCATACTAAACTCCAAATGCTAAGTAAACTTAATTACGACCATGTGTTATATGGTTGTACCGGGTTTCATTTGTAAGCCGGCTTCATAGGCTTCAAGTGCTTGTTCTAAGTAATTGCTTAAAGGCAGAGGCGCATGCGCCACCACATGCATAGCCTGAGCTAAAGCGTGTAAACCTGCTAAAATATCTGCAAAATCCACATAGCCCATATGCCCTATGCGCAGCATGCGGCCTTTGGCATGACCTTGGCCGCCGGCAACGATAATATTATATTTTTCTGCCATATATTGGCTTATTTTTGATGCGTCAATATGATCTGGCAGCATAAGACTTGTGAGGCCCCAGGCAAAATGCTTTTGCACAAATGGGCTAAGCCCCAGCGCTTCTATGCCTTTGCGGGTCATAAGGGTCATGGCCCACTGCTTGCGATAAAGATTTTCAAGGTTGGCGTCGTTTTCAAACAGCATGTTAAGGCTTTCTTGTAAGCCCATAATAAGACTTACGGGAGAAGTGAACAGCGTTTGAGCTTTTTCTAAGTTTTCGCGCTCTTTTACAAGGTTAAAGTAGAAGCAGTGTTGTTTTACATGGGCAGCCTTTTGCCACGCTCTGTCTGACATGGCCAAAAGAGCTAAGCCTGGCGGCACCATAAGGCCTTTTTGTGAACCGGTAAGCAAGCAATCAATGCCAAGGGCATCCATGGGGCAGGGCGAAATGCCCACGGCTGAAATGCCGTCCACCACCAGCAGGGTGTTGCTGGTGCGGGTGAGGGCTGCTATTTCGTCCACAGGGTGTAGAACGCCGGTGGATGTTTCAGAAAGCTGCATGCATATGCCACGTATTTCAGGATCGGCCAAAAGAGCTTGTTTAACGGCGTCAATGTCAAAAGTTTCCCCCCAAGATGCGGAAATCACTTGCACTTTGCAGCCATGGGTTTGGCCAATTTCTACCCAACGCTCGCCAAATTTTCCAGCTTCCAGCACCAATATTTTTTCACCCGGTGCAAAAAGACCGTGTATGGCCGCAGTCATAGCACCTGTGCCCGAGACACTTAAAGGTAATACCGGCCCTTGTGTACCAAAAAGGGTTTGTAGTTTTGGCTGTATATCACGCAAAATATCTTTAAAATTACTTTTGCGGTGATGTATCATTTCTTGCGCCATGGCAAGGCGAACTCGTGAAGGAATAGGCGTTGGGCCTGGAGTTAAAAGGCGAGATTTATTGAGCATGAGATAATCCTATAAAGCTAAAGTATGCAAGTTATCGTCGGGCATATTACTGTTATTTTGTTTTACAGGCAAGAAAATATATATACACACTAATCTTTCCAAAATCGTGCGATGATGCATTTAAGGTAAGCGGTTTCCGGCATGGCATAGTGTATGGGATGGTCTGGGCCTTGATAGCCTTGCCAGAGTATTTGCCCGTGTAGTCCGCGCTTGGCTGCCGCTTCGCGCACGCAAGCGTGCAGTGCTTCCATGCTTAAGTGGTGTGAGCAGGAAGATGTTATTAAGATGCCGTCATTTTCTAAAAGGTCAAGGGCTAGTCCATTGATTTTTTTGTAGGCGGCAAGTCCACGAGCTGCGTCTTTGCGCCTTTTCATAAAGGCCGGAGGGTCAATGCTCACAAGACCAAAGCGTTTTTCTTCGTGGCGTAATTGGGCTAGGCCTTGCATGGCGTCTTTGTGATAGGTAGTGCTTTCTTCTTTGGCAGCGCAAGTAGGGGCATTGCTTTGCAAATTGGCAAAAGCGCTGTCTAGGGCAGATTGTGAGCTGTCTAAAAAGCTTACGGATCGTGCCCCTTGCATGGCCGCAGCCACGCCAAAGCCGCCTGTATAACAAAAAGCGTCTAAGACAGAACGGTGTTTTGCATATTTTGCGGCCTCACTTCTGTTGCGCCTTTGATCATAAAACCAGCCCGTTTTTTGCCCTGCGGCAAAGGGCACGCGGAATACGGCACCTTGTTCGGGCACGTCTATAAATTCCGGTGCGGTGCCCAGTATGTCTTCTTGCAAGCGCGGCAAATTTTCTAGGGTGCGTGCGGCTATATCATTGCAAAAGCGTATGCAGCGAGGTTTGAGCATATTTTCTAAAACTTTAACAAGGCTATGGCGTATGGCTTCCATGCCGGCAGTGCTTATTTGCACAGCCAAGGTGTCGGCATAACGGTCAATAATAAGGCCTGGTAAGAAGTCTCCTTCGCCGTGGCAGAGGCGATAATAGGGGCTTGCAAAATATGTTTCTCGCAAAATCAGGGCTTTTTGCAAGCGTTCTTGGAGCAAGGCCATATCAAGGGGCGTGCTTACCGCATGACTCACTATGCGAGCAGCGATGAGCGAGGCAGAATTCACATAGGCTGTGCCAAGTTCCTTGCCTTCAGCATTGATGATATTGGCCCATTCGCCGGGGGCAAATTGGGTTAGAGGGCTTTTTTGCACGTCAACTTCATTGCTGAAAATCCAAAGGTGGCCGGCACGCAGGCGGCGGTCTTCACGTTTTTTTAGGTATAGGTTGCGCATACTATCAATATCCTCTATTTTTTTATTTTATGGTTGTTTAAGGAAGCACTGATTTAATAAGTGCTTCCTTAAATGGAGTATTGACGACAGTCAATACGACCAAAAATCAGGAATAGGGCGAGCTTTGCTTGCCCGTTAAATGACTGATTTTTGTGCCTTTTCGCTCGGCAGCTTTGCTGACGAAAGCGACACAAACACCGCAAGGCGGGGTTTGTTATCTT
>CAYJGS010000228.1:0-3129 GCA_964369505.1 uncultured Desulfovibrionaceae bacterium
ATATGATTGATATTTTAAACATGAGCTTGCCTGAGCTGCAAGCCTTTATGCAAGAACTTGGTGAACCAAAATTCCGCGCTCTGCAAGTGTGGCAATGGCTATGGCAAAAAATGGCGCGGGATTTTGACAGTATGACCAATGTTTCCAAAGCCACTCGGGCAAAACTTTCTGAATGCGCCCATATTACATGGCCCACAGTAAGCACCATTGCCAAAAGCAAGGACGGCACCACTAAATTTTTGCTCACCTTGGCCGATGGTGCGCAAGTGGAAACGGTGATTATTCCTTCAGAATCGCGCGATGGCACTGTGCGCTTAACCCAATGTCTTTCTTCACAAGTGGGTTGCGCCATGGGCTGTACTTTTTGCAGCACGGGTAGCATGGGCTTTGAACGTAATATGACCCATGCCGAAATTTTGGGGCAAGTGCTTGTGGCGCGTGAATATCTTGAAGATACAAGACCAGACCATCCCAAATTGCGCAATTTAGTATTTATGGGTATGGGCGAACCCTTGCTTAATCTTAAAGAAATGCTACGTTCTTTGGCAAGTTTAAACGACGACCACGGCCTTAATTTCTCCCCCAGGCGCATAACAGTTTCCACCTGCGGCATTGAAAAAGGCTTGCGCGAACTTGGCGAATCCGGCCTTGCCTATCTTGCCATTTCTTTGCACGCGCCCAATCAAGCTTTGCGCGAGAAAATCATGCCCAAGGCTGCCCGTTGGGATTTGGATGCACTCATGGACAGCCTTGCCAACTATCCCTTAAAAACGCGCGAAAGAGTTACCTTTGAATATCTTATGCTTGGTGGTATTAATGACGGCATTGAGCATGCAAGAGAGCTCACGCGCCTTGTTTCAAAAGTTAAGGGCAAGCTGAATCTTATTATTTACAATCCCGCCGAAGGTGCTCCTTATAAAGCACCGTCACAAGAACAAGTGCTGGCTTTTGAGCATTATCTATGGGATAGAAATATTACAGCCATCATCCGCAAAAGTAAGGGGCAAGATATTAATGCCGCTTGCGGCCAATTAAAGGCTGCACAACAAAAAACTTCTACATAAGGAAATTATTATGAAATACGATCTTTTAGTACATGTTGATTTGCCGGACGCAACCCGCATGGGTATAGCAATTTCAAATATTACTTTCTATAACATAGCCTTAAAAGGGCAAGATTATACTGTTATTGTGCTTGCCAATGCCGGCGCTGTGCAATTTATGCAACATACCAACAATCCCCATGCGAACAGCATGGCCGAACTTAACGCAGTGGGTGTGAGCTTTCGCGTATGCCAAAATGCTTTGAACAAAGCCGGTTTGACTAAAGAAGATTTGCTGGATTTTGTACAGATTGTGCCTGCCGGTATTGTGGAAATTGTGGATAGGCAACGCGACGGCTTTGCTTATATAAAGCCATAGCAGATAATTATCATGTCACACATAGCTATCATAGGCGCAGGCCTTGCCGGTTGCGAATGCGCCCTTACTTTGGCAGGTTTTGGATTGGACGTGCACGTTTTTGAACAAAAGCCTTTGCATATGTCGCCTGCCCATCATATGGAAAAATTGGGCGAGCTTGTTTGTTCCAATTCTTTGCGTTCCAATGAATTAGCTTCGGGTATTGGTCTTTTAAAGCAAGAAATGCGCGAAATGCAAAGCCCTTTTATGGCCTTGGCCGACGCATGCGCTGTGCCGGCAGGCAAGGCTTTGGCTGTGGATCGCGAGCTTTTTGCCAGTCGTATGACCGAAGCTGTGGAAAATCATGAACGCATCACTCTATTTTGCAAACAAATACAAAGCCTTGATGATGAAGCCCTAGCAAATTATACCCATATTGTGGTGGCCGCAGGCCCCCTTGCCTCTGACACTTTGGCCGCGTCCATAGGGGAATATATTGGCGGTAAGTCCTTATATTTTTATGATGCCATTGCCCCCATTGTGAGTGCTGAATCCTTGGACAGAAATATTATTTTTCGCGCTTCGCGGTATCAAGAACCGGAAGAAGGCGCTGTCAGCGGCGAATATCTTAATTGTCCCATGGAAAAAGACGAATATCTCGCCTTTTATGCAGCACTTTTAGCCGCAGAAAAAGCCCACACCAAGGATTTTGAAAAAGAAGTGCATTTTGAAGGGTGCATGCCCATTGAAGCTTTGGCAGAACGCGGCGAAAGAACGCTTACCTTTGGCCCTTTAAAACCCGTGGGCTTTGTGGATCCACGCACAGGGCGCAGGCCTTATGCTGTGGTGCAATTGCGTACAGAAAACCTTAATGAATCCATGTATAATCTGGTGGGTTGCCAAACAAAACTGACTTATGGGGCACAAAATACGGTTTTTCGACTCATCCCGGGCTTGGAAAAAGCAGAATTTATACGCTTTGGCAGTATGCACCGTAATACCTATGTGAACGCGCCGCAAGTGCTAGACACAAATCTTTGCCTTAAAAACTCCCCGCCCAATAAACGCATTCGCTTGGCCGGGCAAATTACAGGTGTGGAAGGCTATGTGGAATCTGCGGCCTGTGGCTTGTGGGCGGCGTGGCTTATTCGTGCAGAATTAGAAAATAAAACCATAACATCCCCCCCTGTAGAATCTGCCCTTGGCGCCTTGCTTAATCATTTGCGCATGCCTGTGAAAAAATTTCAGCCTTCCAATGCCCATTTTGGCCTTATGCCGGAACTTGGCGAAAGAGCTAAGAAAAAAGACCGCAAGGCATTGTATAGTCAACGTGCGCGCACAGCCTTTGCTTCTTGGTTAAGTGAATGTGACAAAGGCATGTAACTCTGCTCAAAAAAAATATGGCACATATTAAAATAAATTTTCTTTTTATAAATACATAGTAACATGCTTTATGAACTAATCACATGTCAAAACATGCTTTTAGTTTTTTCGAATATGTGCTAGTAGAAGGGTTATGTATTTTATGCTTATAAAAAAAATAATAAACCCTTTTTATATTTAACTAAAGGAGATTCCTATGCCCCTAGTCGGACCCCATGATATGTTTGCCCGCGCTTATGCCGAAGGCTATGCCGTTGGTGGCTTTAATGTGAATAATATGGAAATTATTCAAGGTATTATGGAAGCTGCCCATGAAGAAAAAGCGCCGGTTATTTTGCAAGTATC
>CAYJGS010000229.1:0-3107 GCA_964369505.1 uncultured Desulfovibrionaceae bacterium
AGAAAAAAGCATCATTACCATAAAAACAAATAAAGCTCGCTTTTTCATAATGTTACCCTTTTAATTGTAATGTAAAACCCACATAAAAACCTAAGTATTCTCTATCACAGCATACTGTATTTTAATAGCTTGTGCAAGACTAACATGCCTAATTGCCTTTGTTGAAACACAAAAAAATTTTCTAGACTTTTCTTAGACCTGCCCTAAAGAAACTTCCCCACAAGACGATATTTGAAATATACGAACAACAATCAATTAACAAAAAAATACCATACATGGGGTCATACTATGCTGAGCTTTCAACGCTTTCAAAAAATAAACACTCTTTTTAGCCAAGGAAAAGCCCAAGAAGCTTTGCACGAGCTTATGCACATTCAAGCAAAACACATAGCCTTACACGATACCGTAGATCACCTAAAAAAGCGCATAGCAGAATTAGAAGACATTATTTTACTTTCAAAAACATTATATTTTGATAAAAATTTTTACTGGCTCAAATTCAGCAATGGCACCCAAGGCCCTTTTTGCCCCACATGCTACCAACGCGAAGGCGCATTTTATCGCTTAGAAAAAAATGACGACGTGTTTTTTTGTTCTTATTGTGGTACAGAATATTTGCATACGGCAAAAGTTGTGGGAGAAGAACAAAGCACAAAAAGCCTCTGCGGGCTGCAAGTATCTGACTGTACACAAGAAATACGCCTAAACTCCACGCAAACTGCCAAGTCTGCAAAAGTGCTTTCCTTTAACCAAAAAATATCATAGAATTTCATAGTGCATCAATAGGGATATAAATATGCAAAAAGCTCTTGAACAACAACACACGTCAAATTTTGGCGGCATATTTTCTCCCCTTGCCCAATACCCCGGCGCAAGTTATACTCACCTATGGTCTCAAAAAAGGTATACCATACCTATTGTACCTAAAAAAGAAACAAAGAGCATAGGCCGTGAAAACATTTTTGTACGCACAAAGGCTGTGAGCATGCCCCTTCATCATTTCAAATCAGCCCTGTTGCTTGTGGAAGACGCAAGTGCCAGTAGCCTTGATAAATATGCTCTGCGTGATGCAGGTCTTGAGCATATACGAAGCCTAAACCTTGGTCTGCAAGCTGTTACTTTGTTAAACGAAGAGTTAAACACAGCAAATATGCCAAGTATCCCAAGCCTTGATGATACAACAAATAATACTGCAAAGTCACCCTCTGCCCCGCATATAGACATAATTTTTTGTCACGCCCGTTGCCAAGATATATCAGCCAGAGCTTTTATCGAACTTGTGCGTACCCACCCTGCCTTTAACCATATTCCTATAATTTTATTAGCTAAAAATGATGCTGAAGCGGAACTTTTGCAGACCATAGAAAAGACTGCAAATTTTATTGGCCTTATAAAACGTCCTTATACAGCGCAAAGTTTACACGAATACATTGGGGCTATGTCTGCGAAGTTACAAATAGAAAATATTTCAGAAAACGTGGGCAGCGCAGAAGAATTTTTTACTCTCTTACAACGCTATGAAAATGCTAAAAGCGGTGAAGGGCGGGCAGAATTTTTCTTTCAAGAAGCCATGCGTGCCATGCAAGAAAAATCTTTCAACGACGCCATAAAAGCCTTTAAAAAAACATTATTTCATGCCAATTTTAAAGGAGAAGCCGAAGTTGGATTAGCCGCAGCGTATAAGGCAAAGGGTGATGCCAAAAATTATCGCTATTATATACACGAAGCAACGCTTACCTTTATCCGCGCAAATAAGTGGGATAAAGCCCGCATGGCTTTTGAAAAACTCATCAAGATCATGCCGACTGCCGAAGATATGTATGCCCAAAGAGCCAAGTACCTTGTGAACGCCAAAGCCTATGCAAAAGCTGCAGAAACTCTGCTTGCCGCTCCCAACAAACAAGAACTCGTGCACCATAAAAACACAAGCGCACTATTGATTGAAGCCTGCCTCTATTCAGAAAACCCGCCCTTTACTGTGGAGCAAATTATCAAAGCCTTTAAAGATCCTTCGTTGCAACCCTTGGCTTTGGGCTTGCGCAAGGCTTTGGAAGTTGGTCAAAAAAAATACGACAGATCATTGCAAAAACGCCGCGACGCGCGCAAAATTCAAGAAGAAAAAGCCAAAGAAATGGCACAAAATGCTGCAAATAAAGCGCCGCATATCCACGCTTTTTCCGAAAGCATTCCCGGTGCCCCTTCGCTCTTAAGTAATGTGGAAAGTAAAAAAATAACTTCTAAAGACAAAGCAAAAAAACAAGCCCCCATTGCTCCCTTGCAAGAAGAAGACATAGAAAGCCAAGCTCTTGCAGCTTTTCCTAAACTGCAAGAAGTGGCCTCGGTCATTAAGGTGACCTTGAAATTAATGAAAGATTAGTAAGAACTTGTATGCAGCAAAGCTTACAAAAAGCCCCCTATTCGCCGCAAATCCAATAGCTTTCAAAGCCATCGTCAAGCCAACCATCGCGCACATTACGCAATCCTGCCGATAGGAACAAGGCGTTATATTCATCGCGCGTGCGCCGCCAACCCCAAAACTGCTGCCTGCGCACGTCCAAAAAGTGCAACACAGCGCGCAAACCTATTTTAAAAGAATTAACAATGCGCCCCGAAAAAGTATCTTCTTCCAATAAGGATGCAGAAATACAAAGAAGTTTACCGCCGGGCGCCAATTGCCCGCGTAGCATGCGCAACGTTTGTTCAAATTCCACCGTATGCATGCCATAATCCACTGCCGACAAGTAGATAACGTGGAATTCCAAATCCGAAGGTAAAGAATGCAAGGGCGGGCCAATATATATGCGCTCACTGGGCACAGATTCCCTAAGCCAGCGCATCCCCACAGTGCTTGGTTCATTCACATGCAATTCAATGGTAGGGTCCACGTCTAAAAGCGCTTTTTCCATATATCCCACACCACTTCCAATGGAAAGCACACGCATAGGTGTATGCACTGTATCTTCATGATCCCAAGAATGGCGCAACTCATTAATTTGCCTGGCAAGCCATTGTGCCCCTTTGTCTTTACTGCGTCGCCATTGTGCCGGCAAACAAGTCCATCCTGTATAACGGCGAAAAAGCTCTTCATAAAACGTAGCATAAAAGCG
>CAYJGS010000230.1:0-3092 GCA_964369505.1 uncultured Desulfovibrionaceae bacterium
TTTCAAAAAGTCATGGTACACTTTTTCGGAACAAAAAGCACAAGGAGATGAATCAGAATTCTACCCCTTATCCAAACTCGTTTAGGGGAATACAAAAATTTTGTGTATATATAGGTGTATATAATCGACGACACATCACTACAACAATGTCAATTTAGCATATAATTACACATATTATTACCATAAGTTCGAACCTCTCCCCATCAAGGCTGCCGTTTTTGTATTTTATGGAATTTGCCCCATACCTACCCATATTTGGCAGGGCCTGTAAATGATTTCTGGCTCTTCACGTTCTTCATCAAGAAAATAAAATAGCTCTTCACCCTGTAAGGTTTCAAAATAGTTTTTTCCCTTTTACAAACTTTGCTATAATGTGCTTACTACTACTTAAATATATAATTCTTTCAAGACGTTGAAAAAGATCCATTTCTCTTGGATGTTCCATTTGCTCGTCGCTAATAACGATGGCATCGAATTCATATTCTGGCTCAAAACTGCCTACTTTTCCAAAAAACTCACCGCCTCCCTTTGTGCCTAAATAAAATACTTCTTTTATGGTTAATGCGTGTTCGTTGCTATTTAAGAGTAAACATCTTAATTTAGATACTTCTACTGCATCCACCATGGCACGAAATATGGACAAAGAAGTACCTGCGCCAACATCGCTCCCCAGTGCAACCTTTAAATTGTTTTTTAAATAGCGTTTAATTGGTGCAATTCCGGAGGCAAGATTTGTATTTGATTGTGGGCAGTGCGCCACAAACACATTTTTTTGTTTTATTAATTCCATTTCTTCAATAGACGAATGCACGCAGTGAGCCATTATAGTTGGCACATCACCACCAAAAAGCTCAAAACTATTATACGCATCAGCATAGAATTTTGATTTGGGGTAAAGGCTTTTAACCAATTCTATTTCTTGTAAATTCTCTGAAAGATGTGATTGTAGCGGTAGGGTGTACTTTTTTTGAATTGCTCTTAATTTATGCATCAGATCATCTGTACATGATGGTAAAAACCTTGGAGTTAAAATAGGTTTGACATTTTTAAGATTTTTACATGCATCTAGCCATTCCACAGTGTTTTTTGCAGCCATGCTACTATTTTCTTCTAATAAATCTTTGGGAGCATTCCTATCCATATTGACTTTGCCCACATAGGCAGATAGTCCAGCATTTTCAAGCATATTCATGAGCAAAATGGTAGCATCTTTATGCAGTGTGGCAAATATAGCTGCTCTGGTAGTAGCAGTTACACGTAATTTAGAAACAAAGCACGAATAAGCTTTTTCTGCATATTGCATATCGCTAAATCTCATTTCTTCTGCAAAGGCTCCTTTGTTTAACCATTGAATGAGTTTGCAATCCATATCTATCCCTCTAATGGCATATTGTGAGGCATGAACATGCAAATCAACAAGACCGGGGATAATAACTTTTCCTGTGTAATCAAAAAGCTTTAAATCTTTATAGTTGTCAGGGATTTCTGCAAAAATCCCCACAGTTTTTCCATTTTTGCAAATAATATAACTGTTTTCATGCACTTGCAAATTAACACTTGACTTTGAGTAATATATGTTACCTTTTAGTATAAAATTCATTATTCTTTCCTTTGTGCCTTAACGTCAAGGTTATTCATGTCCATGCATTATGTATTAGCGTTATGCAAATATCTATTTTCATTTAAAGTTCAACGAAAATAATATGCATGGCGGCGTTTACTTCCATGGTAAAAGAATCAATGCCGCGTTCAGATGCAATTCTTTCAAAATACCCCAAGATGCATACGAAAATACTGACCAAAGGGAATGGAAGGACGCCCTTGTTTTTTAGCATAATACGGTGCACATAGATTTTCTACGAATATATCAAATGTGCTTGCACAAAATCTTTTGCAATACACCATAAAACGCATGCCCTGCCAATCTCGGCAAACTGGATGGCTCAACACACAGCCGCTCTTACTTTTTCTTGTTTTTGCCTATTGCCATACATCCTCCCTGCTAAAAAGAGTTTATCGGGATAGAGCGACTTTTTCAACAGGCTGATAGAAAAAATCAACCAAACTAATTTGCCTTTCTCAGTCTAATTTTTGTGCATAATCGTATTCACAGCGTGAAAGTTCTTGATATTCTTAAAATATTGTCATATCATCGAGAACAAAGAACCTATCCAAGCAAAATGAAAAACTGATATAAAGGAAAATGGCCATGAAGATTGAATTTATACAAGAAGATACCACCCTTACTGCCTTAATTACAGGAAGCATAAACACGGTAACTGCTACAGAGCTTGAAAGTCAATTAGAAGCCAAAAGAGAAGGAATCAACACCCTCATTCTTGACTTTGCGGCTGTTGATTATGTGGCAAGCGCAGGGCTTCGCACGCTTCTTATTTCCAATAAATATATGGCAAAACATGGGAAAATGATTATTAGAAATATCCGCGACGATATTCATGAAATATTTGCCATGACAGGGTTTGATACCATATTAACTTTAGAGTAAAAAGTATTTTATGGAAAACATTATAAAAACATTTCAGTATAATGGACAAGATGCTCTTATACTTCCTCTTAAAGTAGGAGCACTAGCTCTATTGAACGAGTGGCTATCTGACATAGCTAAGCAACTGACACTCACTGAAAAGCTCGAAAAGCATCTTTTTATTGTTGCAGATGAAATTTTTACAAATTGTATGCAGTATGCTTACCCCGAAAATGCCGAAACTACAGCAGAGCTCACTGTAGAAATAGCCTACAATACTCATACCTCGCACCTTATACTAAAATTTTCTGACCGTGGCGTCCCATTTAATCCTTTAGAGGCACAAGAGCCTAATATACACGCCTCTCTTGAGGAACGCACCGTTGGCGGTTTAGGTATTTTTTTGGTAAAAAAACTTATGGATAGCGTGGAATATACCCACGAAAATGGGCAAAACGTTCTCATACTGCAAAAAAATATTGCAGCTAACCCCCTTTTTGAGGAATAAAGCGCATTGGCGCCAAATATCCTTGCGGGGTTGCCAGAAGTAAATTCTGGCATTTTTTCTATAGCCACTTTCATGTTTTACATCCGCAATTATACATGG
>CAYJGS010000231.1:0-3070 GCA_964369505.1 uncultured Desulfovibrionaceae bacterium
CTACCCCATTTGCGGCGTATTATTTTTCTTGGGCACGAAAAACATCGCGGCATGTATTCTGTGCCTGAAGTACGCGCCATGGCTGTTATGACCAGCCAAGAAGACTATGAAGCACGCCAAGCCGAGCTTGATCCTTGGGATATCATCAATATGCAATACACCTCTGGCACCACAGGTTTTCCCAAAGGGGTTATGCTTACTCATGTGGGTGTTGGCTTAAATGGCTATTGGATTGGTAAGCATCAAGGCTTTAACGAACATGACCGCCTGTGCTTACCCGTGCCGCTTTTCCACTGCTTTGGTTGCGTGCTTGGCGTTGCAGCTTGTGTAAATCACGGAACAACCATGGTACTTTTGGAAAGCTTTAACCCCATACATATGCTTGACGCCATAGACAGCGAAAAATGCACAGCCGTATACGGTGTGCCCACCATGTTTTTGGCCGCCCTTGAGCATAAGCTCTTCAGCCGCTTTGACATGTCTTCGCTGCGCACCGGTATTATGGCAGGCTCTGTTTGCCCAGAGCCCCTTATGCGTCGCGTTATCGATGATATGTTTATGAAAGAAATCACCATTTGCTACGGCCTTACCGAAGCATCACCCGTTATGACACAATCAGATGTCAATGATCCTCTTGATCTGCGTTGTGCCACTGTGGGCTGTGCCATGCCCGGTATTGAAGTTATGGTGGCAGACCCCGACACATGCCAAGAAGTGCCGCGCGGAGAAGTGGGCGAAATCATGTGCCGCGGTTACAATGTCATGAAAGGCTATTACAATATGCCAGAAGCCACAGCCGCCACCATCACCAAGGATGGATGGTTGCATTCCGGTGATCTTGGCACCATGGATGCAAACGGCTACCTTACCGTTACAGGGCGCATTAAAGACATGATTATCCGCGGAGGAGAAAATGTTTATCCCCGTGAAGTCGAAGAATATCTTATGTCCATGCCAAGCGTGTTAGACGTGCAAGTGGTAGGCGTTCCAAGCCTTAAATACGGCGAAGAAGTGGGAGCTTTTATTATTCCAAAGCCCGGATACGACGTATTGCCCGAAGATATACGCGACTATTGCCGCGGTAAAATTTCGTGGTTTAAAGTACCACGTTATATTGCCTTGGTGAATGCATTCCCCATGACAGCCAGTGGAAAAATCCAAAAATTTGTTTTGCGTGAAATGGCATCAAAACGTTGGCCAGAAGCCATGGAAAGCAAGAAATAACAGGGCAATATGCTAAAAAAAATCTTCCCATCCTTGCTTTGCCTGTACTTTTTTGCCCTGCCATTGCAGGCTTTAAACGCAGAAGAAAACAAAAAATACACTGTTTCTATACCCAAGGATTGGAATATTATAGATAATGATTCTTCAACCATTTATACACACCCAAAAGAACTGTGCGCCATAACCATAAGCATGGCACCGCATCAAGATGTAAGCATGCGTGACCTTGGAATTACTTTTTATGAAACTTTTAACGGCACAAAAGCTAAAGGCGACGATGGCGGCATGACCTTTAGCATGAAGCACGAAAAATTATCGGTTATTTTGCGTCTGACCATCCAAGGCTCGGATTATATGCTGGTGACAGCTCAAGGCAACTGCCCAAATTTTCAAGAAATTTTACATACCATCAAGCCCATGGGCAACGGCGCGCGCGCCTATCCCCTATTGCAATATTACACCCCAAAACCCCCTACTCCATAGGTTATTTATGCCCATAAGCCCCACTCAAAAAGCCTTTGTGCAATTGCATGTTTCTGTATTTTTAGCCGGTTTTACCGGCATTTTAGGCAAGCTTATCATGCTTAATGAGGTTTTGCTCGTATGGTACCGCATGCTTTTTACCTTAGTTATCTTTGGCATTATTTTACTTGCCATGAAAAAATTTGAAAAAGTAAGCTTGATAGACGGCCTAAAAATTGGTTTTACAGGCACACTCATCGCGCTGCACTGGATATTTTTTTATGGCAGCATAAAACTTTCTAATGTTTCCATTGGCGTAGTGTGTTTTTCCCTTGTAGGTTTTTTCACAGCACTCATTGAACCACTTGTTTTACGCTCTCGCTTTTCTGTGCGAGAACTGGCCTTTAGCCTTTTAGCCGTGCTTGGCGTAAGCCTCATCTTTTCCTTTGACGTGCGCTATCGCGATGGAATTATTGTGGGTATTATCGCTGCCTTCTTGGCTGCCCTGCACACTGTAAGCATAAAAAAATTGTGCCCCAATTTTAGTGGCAAAGCTACGGTGTTTTATCAAATGGCCGGCGGCCTTTGTATTATTACCTTACTTTTACCATGGTATATCAGCACATTTGACATAACGTATCTTATACCCAGCCTCAACGACATATTCTATCTTCTTTTTCTCTCAGTATTTTGTACCATTGGCATGTTTTTCTTATACGTTGAAGCCCTGCACCACATTTCTGCCTTTACCGTCATGCTCAGCTTTAACCTTGAACCTGTATACAGCATTATTTTGGCCATTGCCTTTTTGGGTGAAGGGCGCGAACTGGACGGCATTTTCTATGTGGGCGTGGCATTCATTGCCCTTTCGGTAGCCATACAAAGCTGGTATGTTATGCGACAACAAAAAAGTTTGCCTGCGCAGGCGTTTTAAGAAAACGCCGATTAAATTAGCGCTTTCTTAATCAATAGTATACAAACACCACTTTGTGGTGTTTGCGCCGCCTAAAGACAGCAAGCTGTCTTGGCGGAAAGGCACAAAAAGAATTAAAACAAAAATATACATGGATAAAATATGTTACGACAAGGTTTAGAGCGCTATTTCAGCCCAGAAGAAAGGCATATTTTGCGCCAAGTATGTGTGGGCATTGCCGGTGCAGGTGGCCTTGGTTCCAATGTGGCTTTATTGCTTGCGCGCAGTGGCATTGAGCATTTTATTCTTATAGACCATGATACTGTGGATGCGTCTAATTTGAATAGGCAATATTACTTTCCCGAGCATGTGGGCAAGCCTAAAGTGGAAGCTCTTGAAGAAGTTTTGCTACAACTAAACCCCTATATTCATGCGGAAAAACACACTGTTTTTTTAGACAGCAACAGTATG
>CAYJGS010000232.1:0-3054 GCA_964369505.1 uncultured Desulfovibrionaceae bacterium
GTTTTACGACGGCCAGTGCCGTAATCAAATTTTTGAGACATGCGTTTTCTCCTCGCCCCTTAGTAAGGAAATGTCAGGGGTTTGGGGTTTTGGGCCGTATGTGGGTGTTCGCTACCAGCGTACACCTTAAGCTTTTTCAGCATGGCGCGGCCAAGACGATTTTTGGGCAGCATGCCCTTTACAGCATTCATAATGGCAAGTTCAGGCTTTTTAACAAGAACGTCTTTAAGAACAGTTTCTTTTAAGCCGCCCACATAACCGGAATAGCGATAGTATTTTTTGTCGTCCATTTTGGTGCCGGTAACACGAATTTTTTCGCAGTTAACCACAACAATAAAATCGCCATTATCCATATGGTGAGCAAATTCTGGCTTATGCTTGCCACGCAGGCGGTGGGCAATTTGTGTTGCCAAACGCCCTAAAATCTTATCCTCTGCATCAACTACAAACCATTCGCGGTTGATGTCATTGGGGGTAGGACTAAATGTCTTCATTGGAAATAACTCCTCATAAACAATTCGGAATGGCTCCTTTACAGATAAAAAACCGACGTGTCAAGAAATTTTAACGGGGTTGGTTGACACATTCGGGCAAAAAAATAGAGCCACAAGCCGAAGGAGAATATACAAAGTTGCCCCTTCTGCCAAGTGTTTTTTTGCAGTTTTTTGTAATTTTTTTTAATTGGCAAAAATTACTTCTTACCCCAAGTTTCATAAAAAACCTTATTGGTATCAAAGGTATCGCGCTCTTTGAAGGGTTGGTCTGGATAACCGCAAACAATAATACCTAAAATTTCAATTTCTTTTGGCAAAGCAAAAAAATCTTTAAAGGCGGCTTCGCGTTCAGCCACAGGGTGCACTCCTGTCCAAACAGTGCCTATGCCAAGGCCGCGGGCGGCTAGCATCATGTTTTGGATGGCGGCAGAGCAGTCTTGTTGCCAAAAACCGGCATATTTTTCTGAAGTGGTGTCGGCGCAAACTGCAATGCATACAGAGGCTTCCTTAGCCATTTGGGCATATTCGTGACGAGCGGCAATGCCTGCAAAACGCTCTTTATCACGCACCACAATAAAGCGCCAGGGTTGCGCATTGCCGGCACTGGGGGCTGCCATGGCAGCTTTGAGTATGGTTTCCACATGAGCTTCGCTTATGTGGGTATCGGTGAATTTGCGTATGCTACGACGCGTCATAATGGCATTAAAAATATCCATGTTGAGTCCTCTTTTTTAAAATTTCTTATTGAATGCTATAAATACATATTTTTAAGTAAAAGAGCAAAACAAAAATTCCTTGTAATATAATTTTGCAAGGAATTTTTGTAGTGGGTTTTTCTATTAACGTATAAGGTATTGGAAGGTAAAGTTATACTATTGTTCTATGCATGTCGCGGCCTTGTTGTTTTTGCAACATAAGCGGAATGCTGTCTCTGTCTTCCGGGTCATAGGCAAACATAACGGCCGTACCAAAACAGGAAAAATATTTACTGCCATCGGGATGAAAGGCCACATTTTCCGAATAACCTACAATGGCTTGCGCACCTTTGCTTAAAGCACGAGCAGCCATGCCAAAAAATGCTTCTTCGGAATCAAAGCCTCGGCAGCACACAAGGCCAAGCACTTTCATGATTTCTTTGCCTTCTACCTGATGTGTGGTCACCACAGGAAAACGCCCCGAAAGAAAAATTTCTTTAGCCTTTACACTCAAATCGTCCTTGGCAGAACGAGCATCAACTTTCTTTTTTTTCTTGGCATTGTCTCCGAGCAAAAATAACATGGCAAACTCCTTTGGCTTTCCTAAAAGTATATTTTAATTTTTTTGAATACAAACTCTGCTTGAATCTACTGAGTATATGCAAAAAGATTGCCAAAGTTTTTTTAGTATGTATTTTTAAGGTAATATGCTTTTTGCGATTATACGCATTGACCGCACTGTCGTTTTTTTGGCAGGAAAGGCAAATGCAGAAATTTAGTGAAACGCCTTAGCAAGGGCTCAAATAAATGTTTGCTACGAAACAGAAAAAATATAAATTTCTTCGGTTGACGATTACGTGATATATGGCTAATTTATCATTATAACATTAATTATAACAGTATAAAAAGGAGTGTTTATGGAAGAAAGGCCCATTACTATTGTGGCTATTTTAGAGGCGGAAGAAGGTAAAAGGGATTTTGTACGTGCAGAAATTTCTAAGATTTTAGCGCCCACCCGTGCTGAAGAAGGGTGCATGGCCTATATTTTACACGAAGATAACAAAAATCCCAATGTATTCATGTTTTATGAAACATGGGCCAGCTATGATTTATGGCAAAAGCATTTGCAATCAGAGCATTTGCAAGCATATGGGAAGGTCGCTGGCCCTCATATTGTTAAGAGGCAAATTCTTGAATTAACACAATGCAAAGAATAATAATATAAGCGAATCTTGCAATAAATTAAATAAAAGGAATTAGTTATGGAAAATGCCAAGGGCATAGCCCTTTTAAAAGAACGTAGAAGTATACGCACGTATAAAGATGAAATCGTAAGTCGTGAAGTTATGGATAAAATTTTTGAAGCCACGCGCTTTGCGCCTTCTTGGGCAAATTATCAAATTGCGCGCTATACTTGCATAACCGATCCCCAAAAAATTGCTGGCCTCATGAATGACGGCGTAAAAGGTTTTGTCTATAATATAAATACATTAAAGAATGCTAAGAATGTGTTGGTGCTCAGCTTTGTAAAGGGCAAAAGCGGTAAGCTTGACCTTTCAAAACCTGAATATGCCACAGCGCAAGAAAATTCGTGGGAAATTTTTGACGCAGGTATTGCTTGTCAAACATTTTGCTTGGCAGCGCATGCTTATGGTGTGGGTACCTGCATTATGGGAGTTATTGATAATGACGGCATTGCCAAAGTTGCAGGATTGCCGGAAGATGAAACTGTTGGAGCTCTTATAGTATATGGTTATCCCGAAGGGGATATTCCTGGCGCCACCAGAAAAGAAGTTTCTGAAATAGTACGTTATATTGATTAGTTTTTCTATAATGAAGGTGGGTTGTTTATAAGCAACCCACCT
>CAYJGS010000233.1:0-3028 GCA_964369505.1 uncultured Desulfovibrionaceae bacterium
CAGAAACCTTTGACGAATTAAATGGCATAACCACCGTAAACAGTTTGGTGCTCAACCCTGAAACTGCAAACCAAATCTTGCAAATCATCGGCACCACCACCGTGGGCGCTGGCAGTGGCTATACTGCGACCGGGGGCGGTATTAATGGTAATGCAGAAGACTTGAATGCTTCTGGCAGGCTTAATGGCAATGCTCTCATTAATGTGGGCAATGTGGGCGAGCAAGGTATCTTAAATGTGAACGGTCGTGTAAATTCTGAAGACGCGGCTTCAGACCTAATAGACTTAACCTTTTTTGTGAGCAGCAAGTGGAATCCCACAGAGCCCGGTACGTCATGGATAGCCGATGCCTATAATGCTTCAAACATCAATTTTGTGCATGGTTTTGAAGATAATAGCGGTACCACGCCCAAGGATAATGTCATGCGGGGCACCTTGGTCATGGGGCAAAATTCCATGATTTCCACAGGCCATATAGATGACAATAATACCATGCCGCTTATGATGGTAGAACTCCCCCTCATGCACCCCCAATGGTATGGCGACCACGACAGGGACGGCCTAGCAGATGAGGCCAATGCCATTCTTTGGGGCACAGATTTTACTGATACGGACAATACCAATAATATCACCGCCGCTTTCTATGTCAATAACTTCTACCTTGCGCTTGACGGAAGCCATATCTCGGCCAATGCAAGCATTGACTTAACCACTAATCTCGCAAGCACCCACGGCACCATCATTGTGGACGGCTCTCTTTTGCGTGCTGATGACACCGGCACCAAATTCTATAGTACTGATGACAGTTTTTTAGGTGAACCTTTATATGAGCTTGTAGACCTTGGCAATGCCACCATGCCCAACCATGTGGAAAGGGGTTCGGCCATTTTTGGGCATAATTCCTTGTTCATGATAGACGCCAATGGGGTGCGCTATCACGCATTGCCCGAAGCGGCCAAGACCCATTTTGGAGGCGTATCTACTGTCTTAAGAGGTCCCGGCGAATTGCGTGTGGCAAGCACTTCACGCTTGCACATTCGCGAAGGTTTTGCCGGACAACAAATCCGCATAGACATGGAAAAGGGCAATGGCACATTCTGGCAAGGGCTTGGCTATGACAGCGCCAATCCCCACGCCACGCAAATAACCACAGATACGGCACTTTTGCAAGTAAACCACATTAATCACACAGATCCTGGCATTGTAGGGTCCAATGGTGATTATACCATAACTTTGCAGCAAGTGCCGGCCTCACAAGTTTTCCCCTTGATGAAGCCTAGTGTTGCCAGTCAGCTCGACGAATTCATGCGCGACTATGGCCTAAACTATGATAAGGGCACAGCTACAGAGCAATTCTTATCCCGCGCGGTGAGTTATTATTATGGGCTTGGAGCCGCAACGCCAGAACTAGCCAAAGAAACCACGGAAGCCATTGAAGGAGCCATGCAAGGTTCCACCGTGGCGGGTGCTACCGTATCCACCGTAACCGTAGGCTTAACCTCCAGCGCTGCCACCATTGCCCGCAATGTTATGGGCAGCTATGCCGGTGGTGGTCAAGAGATGGGTTCTGTGACTGTGAGTGAAAATGGCGAAATCAGCACAGGCATTCCTGCAGGGGATGACACAAACAATGCCATAGGCATGAAAAATGGCCTTGGCCTTTGGCTTATGCCCATGGCTAAATGGTCCAATGTGAGCGGCCAAAGCAGCGGATCTTTTGAGACCGGCTATGATACAGGCCTTGCAGGCTTAGCCCTTGGGGTGGATTATACCTTTAGCGAAATGTTCCGCATAGGCTTAAGCTTCAACTTGGGCACTGGCTATACCGAAAGCAATGGCGACTATAATGCCACAGTAAATGACTTTGATTTCTTTGGTGTGGGATTATATGCAGCCTTCCGCAAAAATGGCTTTGGGCTCATAGGGGATGTGGGTTACACAGGCGTATTTAACCAAATAACCCAAGAAACACCACAAGGCATGGGACTTGACGACAGCACCATAGACATGCCCTCAGAAGTGTTTACGGCAGGGCTTACGGCTGAATATGTGTTTAAAACTGATTTCATGGACATTATACCCCATGTGGGCGTGCGCTTTATGAAGGTTATGACCCCAGAACATGAAGTACACAATAATGGCCCCTTGTTTAAAGTAGAAGCCGACACCCAAGATATCTGGTACTTCCCCTTGGGCATTGCCTTCCAAAAAGACATAGAACTTGGCGATGGCAGCAGTGGTTGGCACTTTACACCAAAGCTTGACCTTGGCGTTATCATAGCCGCAGGTGACTTAAAAGCCAATTCTGAAGTCACCATGATAGGCCTTAGTGGTAAGTCTTCTTTTGAAATGCAAAATGTGGACGAATTTGCCTTTAACGGCGGCATAGGTCTTGATTTTGGCAATGAAAACTTGACCTTTGGGCTTAATTATAACTTACTCGCTTCTGAACACGAAACAGGCCATATGATATTTGGCACATTTAGATACGAGTTTTAAGGTGAGTTAATACTAACAAAAAAGCCCTTTGGAAAACCAAGGGGCTTTTTTTATTGGCAATTCATAGTAAAAGTTGAGCTCGCTGTATCTAGTCGAACATGAAAAACGCATTTCCAATGCATTTTTCTAAAGGCACGCTCACTCCAAATCCCCCTAAAGGGGACGCCAGAAGTAAATTCTGGCTTATTTTACGTGGCGCGAAATTTTTCTTACAGAAAAATTTCCTTAGTCGAGCCTTGAAAAACAAGTGTGTTAATGCCGTAAAAATGCCCAAAAGTCGCATTACATGCTTGGTTTCTGGCATTTTTTCTGTAGCCACTTTTATGTTTTACATCCGCAATTATACATGGTTGCATAGTTTTTCAGGCTCAACTATCTAAAAGAATAAAATACACTAGCGCGAAAGCGCTTACCTTTCCCCCTTGCCGCAAGGCTATAAGGGGGGTGCGCGGAGCAGGAGCGTTTAGCGGATGCGATGCGTGGGGGGATCCCTTCCGAGCTTCCGCTTTTTTGCCACATTACAAAGATAA
>CAYJGS010000234.1:0-3022 GCA_964369505.1 uncultured Desulfovibrionaceae bacterium
GGCGCTTGCCTACAAAATCTATATTGGTATTTTCTTTTATCAGTGTAAAACCCACAATGACACCCCTTTATATGCTTATACCTTTGGAGCCGGCTTTCTGCGCCCAAAGTTCAAAAATACCACGCGAAGCCACCACCGCCGTAAACATGGAAGCAAGCACCCCAAGGGAAAGTGTTACGGCAAAACCACGTACAGGGCCTGTACCAAATTGATACAAGACCAAAGTTGCAATCATGGTGGTTAGGTTAGCATCTACGATAGATAAAGAAGCACGCTCAAAACCAGCACTCACCGCCGCCAAGGGGCTTAAACCGCGCCGCAATTCTTCGCGAATACGCTCAAAAATAAGTACATTGGCATCCACCGCCATACCTATGGTCAACACAATACCGGCAATGCCCGGCAAGGTTAGCGTGGCGCCAAAAGCGCCCATACCGGCAAGCAACATAACCATGGTGCCAAGCAACATGCCATTGGCAATAAGGCCACTTATACCATAGTAAATACCCATAAACACTATAACAGCCAAAGCGCCCACAATAGCCGCTGTAATGCCGCTGTCGATGGATTCTTGCCCAAGAGAAGGCCCCACTGTGCGCTCTTCAAGCACAGTCACAGGAGCAGGCAAAGATCCGGCGCGTAAAACTACGGCCAAGTCTTGCGCTTCTTCTGTGCTAAAGCGTCCACTAATACTAGCACGCCCACCGGCAATGCGTTCATTAATATTAGGCGCAGAATACACTTTGCCATCAAGCACAATGGCCAATTGCCGCCCCACATTTTCACCGGTTACTCGTTCAAAAATAGCCGCACCACGCGCGTTAAAATTCAACATAACATAAGCTGCATTGGTTTGGTCAAAACCGGGTCTGGCATCCACCACATCTTCACCCGTAAGTACAGGCGTTTTATCAAGAGCAAGCATAACAGTTTTGCCTTCGGCATTTTTTTCAATCATGGGCAAAGCCATGGCGTCAGCCGGCAAAATGGCGCGGGTGGGATCTACATCGGTGCGCACAATATGAAAATCAAGGCGAGCTGTTTGACCAATGAGTGCCACAGCTCGACGCGGGTCAGAAATACCCGGTAATTGTATTTGAATGCGATAGTCTTGTTGCTTACGAATATCAGGTTCAGCCACACCAAATTGGTCAATACGATTACGAATGGTACGCAAAGCTTGCTCTTGCGCCATATCGGCTATATGTGTGGCTGCCGCCGGTAAATAACCTACAGTATAACGGATTTGCCCACTGTCCATGGTGTCGGCAGAAAGAATCTCCACCGTAGAAAAACGGTCGGCAAGCAGTTCTTTAAGCGCAACCTCTTGGTCTTTTTTCAAAAGAATAAATTCCAAAGTGGTGGCATTTAACATGCGCGGACGCAAAACACTTATACCCTTTTCTTGAGCTTCGGCACGAATATCTTGACCCACTTGGGCAAGGGCATTGGTCACAGCCTTTTGCACCTCTACCTCTAGGGTCAAGTGGATACCGCCTTTAAGATCAAGACCCAAATTTATTTGAGAATCTGGCAAAATTTTACCAAGGCTTGACGTGGCTATTCCAGGAATACTTGGAAGCGTGTACACTATACTTACAGCAAAAACCAGCGTCACTAAGGCTATACGCCAACGCAACAACGACATAATCACTCCACAATCTTAAATAGTTGATGCTGAAAACGCATTTCCATGCGCTTTTCAGAAAGGCACGTTGCCTTCAAATACCCCTTCGGGGCCGCCAGAAGTGAATTCTGGCTTATTTTACGGCACGCGAAATTTTTCTTACAGAAAAATTTCGTTAGTCGTCATTTGAAAAACAAGTGCGTTAGTTCCAAAAAATTGCTGAAAAAGCCGCATTCCATGCTTGGTTTTTGGCAATTTTTCTAGGTTAACTTTTGCATATTAAATATGCTATTACAAACAGTTGTGTAGTTTTTCAGATGCCGACTAAATAATATAGTATTTTAATCTGAAATTACTATAAGTTATGCGTCGAACACATAAAAGAGCTTTGCAATGCATAACGCAAAAGCCCTCTAATATGTCCGACGCTCACAAAGGTAAAAAAACATATGTTCTCGACACGCGAGAAACTATATGCCTCAATTCTTTTTGTTTTCTGTGGACTCAGCGGGTTTATTAGTGTTTTGATTAAACAAACCACCAATGGCACCGCGAGTCATACGAAGCTTTGATTCACCACACTCTATAAGCACAGTTTCAGCATCAATTTCTAAAATGCGGCCGATCATACCCGAAGAAGTGATTACATAATCCCCACGCTTTAAAGCTTCAAGCATGGATTTATGCTCTTTAGCGCGCTTTTGCTGAGGACGAATAAGCAAAAACCAAAAAATAGCAAGCATTAGAATAAGTGGAACAAATTGTACCAACATATCAGTTCCACTGGCTTGGCCACCTGCAGGTGCGGTGCCCATTGCATACGCAAGAGATTCAAACATGATGCCTCCAAAATAGCAGCGTTAAAATAGAAGAAAAGACTACACAATATACTATGTGTGCTTTATAATCCGTTACAAAAATTCTGTACCGCAACCGTGGCACAAAAACCTTATTTCATAATTTCGCTAAGCACTATATAGGCATATTGCCCATGGCGCAAGAAATATATCAGGGTGCAATAAATTTCAAGCTTGACTTTTTGCTATTTTTGAGTAAATACATGGCTCCAAAACGAATTTCTTATGGCGGAGAAACCGCCAAAACCGGAGGAATATTATGGCCACTTTAGAAAATGCCACCAAAACCGCTGAAGGCGTTATGATGAACGGCTTTGTGCTTTCGCCCATTTCTGAACAATGTGAAGGCTGTGATCGCGTTCGCGAATTTGAAGAAGAAAAATTCTGTAGCAGCTACCCCACCCCAGAACGCAAATGGATTGGCGGAAACTGTAATTTTGCTACGCACGTTAAGGTAAAAGCTGCCGCTGCTGCCAAGGTTAACCCGCTCAAGGCTTCCAAGCGCGCTGCCAAAGGACGTTAAAATCTGTTGAAAAAG
>CAYJGS010000235.1:0-2988 GCA_964369505.1 uncultured Desulfovibrionaceae bacterium
GTTGCGAACGCTTTTATACAGAAAAAGAATTGGAAGAAGGCCTTTGCCCGCAACATTTGACCAAGCCTGAATTTATCAGCGAAAAGAACTATTTTTTCCGCATGTCTAAATACCTGCCTTGGCTTAAAGAACATATTGAAAAAAATCCCGATTTTATCCGCCCGGAACGCTATCGCAATGAAGTCATGTCCATGATTGAAAGCGGCGACCTTGAAGACTTATGTATTTCCCGCCCCAAATCGCGCCTTACTTGGGGTATTGAATTGCCCTTTGATACGGACTATGTGTGCTATGTATGGTTTGATGCTTTATTAAGCTATATAAGCGTGTTGGACTGGCCTAATGGAGAACAGTACGCCAAATGCTGGCCCGGACAACACTTGGTGGCCAAGGATATTTTAAAGCCGCATGCGGTTTTTTGGCCAACCATGCTCAAATCTGCCGGTGTGCCCTTGTATGAGCACTTAAATGTGCACGGCTATTGGTTGGTACGCGACACCAAGATGTCAAAATCCTTGGGCAATGTTATTGACCCCTTAGAAATGGGGCGCCGTTTTGGCCTTGATTCTTTCAGGTATTTCTTATTACGCGAAATGCATTTTGGTTCCGACGCTTCTTTTAGCGAAGAAAGCATGATCACGCGCTTAAATGCCGACCTTGCCAATGACCTTGGCAATTTGTTCAGCCGTGTGCTTTCTATGAATGCCAAATACTTTGGGGGCATAGTGCCACAAGGTTTGTACGATACAGAAAATGACGAAATTATCCGTAATTTGGCCAAGGAATGCATGCAAAATTATGTGCAGCTTTTTGAAGCGACGCGCTTTTCGCAAGGGCTCGACGCTTTGTGGGATCTTGTGCGGGCTTTGAATAAATATGTGGACAGCGAAGCACCTTGGGCTTTAGCTAAGCAAGGCAACATGGAGCGCTTAAGCTCAGTTATGTATACGCTTTTGGAGTGTTTGCGTAAAATTGCCTTGGCTGTGTGGCCGGTTATGCCCGAAAGCTCTGCCAATATGCTCAAACAGCTTGGTCTTGAAGCAGACGCTTTGGTGCCGCCTTGCAAGGATTTTGCAGCAGAAGCTTTGCAATGGGGCGCTTTGCCCGTGGGTACTGTTGTGGCGCAGGCTTCTAATCTTTTCCCGCGTATTGAAGTGCCAAAGGCAGAAACTGCCAAAGTAAAAGCGCCAAAAAAAGAAAAAGGCGTAAAATCAGCCGAACTTGAAAATAAGGCTGCAACCAAGGCAGCAGAGGTTACAGAGGATGCGAGCTCTGCAGAATGCTCTTTTGATGAATTTAAAAAAGTTGAAATGCGTGTGGGCACGGTGTTGCAAGCGGAAAAGCATCCCAATGCCGATAAATTGCTTTGCTTACATATTGACCTTGGTGAAGCAGAGCCAAGGCAAATTCTTTCCGGTTTAGCGGAATTTTTCAGCCCTGAAAGCCTTGTGGGCAAACAGGTTTGTGTGGTGGCTAACTTAGCACCGCGCAAAATCCGCGGCCTTGTGTCACACGGCATGGTGCTTACCGCTGAAAAGGATGGAAAATTAGAATTGTTGAGCGTTATGCAGAAGGTTCCCAATGGAGCGCTTATCTCATAACAAGCTGTTGAAAAAATGCAATCTGCATCGTCAGATTACTTTTTTTTCGTTGCATGGGCCACAAGAGCCCAATGCTTCCTCAAAAAAGAAATCTTCCTTGCATCTTACAGTTTTTGAACAGCTCGTGTCGTACAGGACGTACGACCAAGCGTTATGTCTTAAAAAGCCGTTGCAGGGCTTCATAGTCCAGTGGCGTTAGGTTAAATTGCATGCCGGCTTGATCTAAGATATCTGCCAAGGGACGCTCGGGATGTTCTTTGCGTGTTTCATTAATATAGGCGACGGCACGTTGTAATAGTTCTGAATGCGATATTAATTGTGTCATATTTTTTCTCCCACGTAAGAGTGATTTTAGCTTAGGGGGGAAGTGATTTTTTGTAAAGGGTGTGTATGGAAAAGTGGTACATTGCGATTATATTAAGTATAGTCGAAGGTTTAACTGAGTTTTTGCCCGTATCGTCCACAGGGCACCTCATCCTTGCAAGCACTTTGCTTGACTTTGTGGGAGAAAAAGCCGCCACTTTTAATGTGGTCATACAATTGGGCGCCATTGGCGCTGTGGTAGTGCTGTATTGGCCACGCTTTTGGGGTTTGTTGTTCCCTCCAAAGTATGAAGCTGTGCAAGGCAGTGGGCAAGTGCCCCAAAGCTTTGCAGGCTTGCGCGGCATAGGGCTTTTGATTCTCACCTGCATACCCGCTTGCGTGCTGGGGCTTTTTGCCCATTCATTCATAAAAGCATATTTATTTACTCCATTTACAGTGTTGCTGGCCTTGGCTGTGGGGGCTATTTGCATGATTTTTGTGGAAAAGCGCCCTTATGCTGTGCGCTATACTTCCTTAGATGAAATCACGCCCAAATTGGCCTTTGGTATCGGTTGTTTCCAGTGCTTGGCTTTGTGGCCTGGCTTTTCGCGCTCTGCTGCCACCATCATGGGGGGCATGCTCTTGGGCAGCAAAAGGCAACTGGCGGCGGAGTATTCTTTTATTGCGGCTGTGCCCATTATGGTGGCTGCCACAGGCTATGACGTTTTAAAAAGCTGGCATTTATTCACAGCTGGCGACTTGCCTTTTTTTGCCCTTGGCATGGTGGGGTCTTTTGTGGCGGCACTTATGGCTATTAAGGGCTTTGTGGCACTTTTGGGGCGCATCACCTTGATTCCTTTTGCCGTGTATAGGCTTATCTTGGCACCCATAGTATATTATTTTATGGTTTATTAAGACTGCCGCACAAATTTGCAAAGCAAATTTGACGTCTAAACCCGTCTGCACTATTGTGCAAATGGGCTTTTATTAAAAATGACGAAAAAAAAACTTGCCAAAGTGCTGACTTTTGGTTAGATAGCATTTTCGTTGCACGACAACAATACGGCAAGGTAGCTCAGTTGGT
>CAYJGS010000236.1:0-2967 GCA_964369505.1 uncultured Desulfovibrionaceae bacterium
CAAAAGAATCACCCTAAGCCTAATTTACTCGCTTACACCCAGCCATCCTTTTTATACCCATCCAAAGCTTCTTGCAAACCTTCACGCACACGCATCCTTGGCGTATAGCCAAGCTCTTCTTGCATACGCTTGCCGGCGCACAACCACCCTTCTTGCTTAGCTTCGCGAAACTTATCCATATTCCACGAAGGAGCGCGAAAAACCTTCTTACTGCCAAATTTTTTCCATATATAAGCAAGCACAGCGGCACCCAAAGAAGAAACCGCAGCACTCAATTGCAAAATAAACAAAGGCAAGCCTACAATACGAGCTTGCTTACCCTGCAAACTAGCCATTTCCTGCCCAAATTGCGCCATGGTGTGCTCTTGCCCGTCGTTGCAATGATAAAGCCCATGCGCTTCGGGCTTTAAAGCGCACACAAGCACTTGCGCCATATCCTTGGCATGGATAATAGAAAGGGGAAAATTTCGCTTATAACCGGGCACCACCACAAAGCCCATCTTGGCCGTTTTAAAATACGGCACCAAGGCTCTGTCTTTAGAACCATAAATGAGCGGTGGGCGCAATATAACCAGTTTATTTTCTAAGCAGCGCAAAAAAATCTGCTCTGCCATATACTTAGACCAACCATACGCCGAAATGGGCGTACCTACAGTGGCGGCATTCACCCCCGGCGAAAGGGCACAAGGCCCACTGGCAGAAAGCGAAGATACAAGTACAATGCGTTCTATACTGGGGCTTTGGGCAATGGCCGCAGCTAAGCATTCTGCCGCACGCACATTGGCGGACAAATAATCTTGCCAACCAAGACCAAAAAGCACAGCCGCCATGTGCACAACCATATGCTGCCCTTCCAAAGCCTCTTGTAGTCCATGCCCTGTGTTTAAATCAGCTTCAAAAACACGTACTTGAGGTGGCAAATCCTTGGTATTGGAACTTGCACGCACAAGGCAAGAAATCTGCGCTTTACTCTCGCACAATAATTGTAAAAAATGCCCCCCCACAAAACCCGTGCCACCGGTAAGGAGTATATTCTTTCCGGCAATATGCGCAAAAAAATCTTCTGAAAAAATACTCATACAGTATATAACTCCCTGCCGTATATGCGATAACGCTTGGTAATCTTACCGCCAAAATCTTCCATAAGGTCATTAATGCTGCCATTATCTTCTAAGGTCCAAGAGCCTTCAACACTTTGAAAATTTGGACGTTTGCGGGCTTGTTCCAACATAAAATCCAGCAAAAGTAAGGGCAATCCCATGAGGCGGTATTCTTCACGAATACCGAAAAGCAAGAGGCGATAATTATTTCTCACATCTTTTTGTGCTCGCCACAAATGCCATGGAGCACTCAAGCCAAGGGAGCCATTGAGCCTTTTTAAAACATAATTCATATCGGGCAAGGCCAGCATGCCGCCCACCGGCGTGTCATTACAAAAAAAGAGCACAAAGAAATTGGGATCCAACACGCTTTTTAAAGTGTGCACATGCGTTTTGGCTTCTTCCAAAGACATGGGTGTAAAGCCCCAATTGTTCGCCCAACTCTGCTGATATAACTCTAACATTGTATGTATGTCGTCTGTAAGAGTGGCCTTGCTAGATGTGCGCCAAGTAAATTCTTGCCGCTCCTTGATGACTTGCACCTGTTCAAGAAGCCAAGCCGGCGGCTGCATGCTTTCGCGCCCAAAAGTATAGGCAAAAAGATCTTGTTCTTTACGCATGGGCCAACTTTCCATCAAGGCTGGATAATATTCGTGATTCCACGGCATCATTATGGACGGCGCATGTTCAAAGCCATCCACAAGCATGCCGCACGTATAATTGCTAGAAGGGTTCAAAGGCCCGCGCATATGCTCCATACCCTGCTCTTTTAACCACTGAGCTGTTGCATTTAAAAGGCCGTGCGCTGCTTCTATATTGTTTTGACACTCAAAAAAGCCCCAAGTGCCGCAACGTTCTTTGGCATAGGCATTGTATTTATGGTCCACCATGGCGGCAATGCGTCCCACCACACGCCCATCCTGTACGGCTAAAAAAAATTTTCCCTGCGCTTGCTGCCAAAAAGGGTGATTGCTTGTATCAAGCAATTTTTTTTCTTCGCTTTTTAAAGGCGGAACCCATTGGGGCGTTGTGGCATAAATATCCCAAGGCAGCAAAATAAAAGCATCCAATTCTGCTTGGCTTTCTACCGGTAATATTTGTATATCTGACATAACTGCCTCCGTAACAGATTTTTACAAAAAATACATTATTTCGTACCGAAAATTTTATCGCCGGCATCCCCAAGTCCTGGGAGCACATAGCCTTTATCATTAAGTTTTTCATCAATGGCGCACGTAAAAATATCCACATCTGGGTGTGCTTTTTCTAAAGCAGCAATGCCTTCCGGCGAAACCACAATAAATAAGGCAGAAATATCCTTGCAACCGGCTTCTTTTAAAATATTTACAGCACCTATGGCAGAGCCTCCCGTGGCCAGCACAGGATCTAAAATAAAGGCTTTGCGCTGTGCAATATTCTTGGTCAATTTTGTATGATAGCTCACGGGTTGTAAACTTTCTTCATCACGAAAAATACCTAAAGTGCTGACTTTTGCACCGGGAATAAGCTTTAAAAATCCGTCTAGCATGCCTAAGCCCGCCCGTAAAATAGGCACGGCAGAAAGCATTTTTCCGCTGATTTTTTGCACGGTAACGGGCCCCATCCAACCTTGAATGATTTGCGATTCCAAAGGTAAATTTTTGGTGGCTTCATAGGCTAAAAGCATGCAAAGCTCATTGGCAATGGCGCGGAAGGTTTGCGTGTCTATATCGCCACGCAAAAGCCCCACTTTGTGCTGTGCTAAGGGGTGATGTATTACTGTAACGGACATGGTTTTCCTTATAGGTTCAGAGTGTTGACAAAGTCTCTTGGGGGAACCTTTTTTGTGAACAAAAAAGTGTTCCCCCAGACCCCCTCCAAAAAAAAC
>CAYJGS010000237.1:0-2960 GCA_964369505.1 uncultured Desulfovibrionaceae bacterium
ATTTTAAGATATCTTACCTATTCCTCACCCCATTTTGTTAGGCATTGGCTAATAAATTGGCAAATATTTGCATGTTCTGCTTTACCATTGCCCTGCACATGCATGGGAGCGCCCATATGGAAATAAATGGTTCTTTTCGGAACAATTAGCCCAAAATCTTTAATAATTTTACCTTGAGCCCACGCGTCTGTTTTTAAGGCCAAGGGCAAAATAGGCTTTCCGGCGTGTTTGGCAAGTTTTACTCCTATACTGTTAAACTTAGCCAGCTCAAAAATCCCACGGGTGCTTTGCGGAAAAATAACCACAGACATGCCTTTATCCAAACGCTTTTTGCCTTCGTCTAACATGAGCTTAAGGTCTTCGCGCGGATTATTTCTGCCCACGCTTATAACATCGCGTGAAGCCAGCACATCACCAAACCACGGTGCGCGCATAAGGCTTTCTTTAACCACAAAAGTTACAGGACCGCTGGGTCGCAATATGCTTGGCAAAAGAAAAGTTTCTAAGGTACTCATATGATTTGCAACAATAACGCATGGTTCTTCTAATGTGCGCAAATGTTCAAGGCCTTGTATTTCAATGCGGCACCCCAACTGTTCCAAGAGCCGTCCTACCCGCGCACTGGCGTGTGCCCAAGCATAATCATCGCATTTACCAAGCTTAGCGGCTATGCACAGCTGTTGCACAGGTCCCAATATACCGCGCATATAAAACATCGTGGAAGGAAAATGCTTAT
The DNA here is from genome assembly GCA_964369505.1 of uncultured Desulfovibrionaceae bacterium. Taxonomy (GTDB): domain Bacteria; phylum Desulfobacterota; class Desulfovibrionia; order Desulfovibrionales; family Desulfovibrionaceae; genus CAYJAD01. Next base: position 737 of record CAYJGS010000237.1, read on the forward strand.
TGAAAAAAGATATTTCTCGCACAGGGCTTATATAGCTATCCGCACCACCAAAATAGCTGTCTACAGCTTTAAGGGCTGTTTCGGTCATTTTTTTTAAACACCTTATTTTTTAGTTGTTTTTCGCCATACTTGAGTAAGGCGTGCCTCTTCACCATTTTCTTTAGCTTGATAGAACTGTCGTCCTTGTAATTCTTTTGGCAAATATTCTTGCTCAATAAAGGCTTGGGGGTAATTGTGGGGGTATTTATATTCTTTGCCATAGCCCCATTCCTTTTGCAATTTTGTCACCGCATTGCGCAAATGTAAAGGCACAGCAAAGGCGCCATTGTTTTTTATTTCTCGTTTGGCAGCCAAATATGCCGCATACGTACTATTGCTTTTGCGTGCCAAAGCCAAATATACCACCGTTTGCGATAAAGGGATAAAGCCTTCGGGCATGCCCACAAATTCCACAGCTTGCTGGCAAGCCACAGCCATGGAAAGAGCTTGAGGATCGGCAAGCCCCACATCTTCTGAAGCGGAAAGAATGAGCCTTCGGCAAATAAAACGTGGATCTTCGCCTCCTTCCAACAAGCACGCCAAATAATACAATGCCGCATCAGGGTCACTGCCGCGTATGGATTTAATGAGTGCCGAAGCCAATTCATAATGGCTGTCACCGTCTTTATCATGACGGCTTAAAATTTCCGGTAAGCCCGCCTTTACCTTTTCTAAATTACGGTCTTCTTCCGCCAAAGAAGCTGTATATTCCACAAGATTAAGCAAGGTTCGCCCGTCACCGTGCGCCACAGTTGCCAAAAGATCTAATACAGCGTCCTCAAGATGCACCTCTAGCATTTCTGCCCCGCGCTTGGCCAAGTCCAACAGCTCGCTGCGCCCCAAAGGGCGCAAGCGCAATACGTGCAAACGCGAAAGTAATTGCCTGGTGACGCTGAATGAAGGATTTTCGGTGGTGGTGGCTATGAGGGTTAATTCACCGGATTCTACCAAGGGTAAAAAAAAGTCCTGCTGGGCTTTAGAAAAACGGTGCAATTCATCAAGCACTAATATTTCAATGCCATAGAGTTTTTTGCGTAATTGTTGCAAGCCCGCTTCCGGAGCACTTATGCGCAAAACATGCTCACTTCTGGCGTGGGCTAGCAAAAGCGCTATGGTGGATTTGCCACAACCAGGAGGCCCAAAAAAAAGCAAAGAAGGTAAACGCTTAGCTTGTAAAAGCGAACGAATTCGCCCTTCCACATGGGCTTGGCCTACAAAAAAATCTATGGAAGTGGGGCGCAAGCGTTCTGGCAAAGGCGCACGTATGCTCATGCTGATTTTCTCCTCAATTCTGCGTGTACATAGTGCAGGCCAAGGCACAGCAAGGCCGCAGTTTCACAGCGCAAAACCCTGTCACCAAGGCTTACAGTTTGAAAGTCTGCCCCTTGCATGGCTTTCACTTCTTTTGCAGAAAATCCGCCTTCCGGTCCGATAACATATAAAGATGTGCCTTTTTGTCCAAGCATATCCGGCGAGAGTATGGGTAAATCACCGCTTTGCTCCCAAGGTAAAAAACGGTGTGTAACAGCCGCACTTTCTTGCAAAAGTTCTTCAAGACTGCTGTTAGCCCCTTTACCTTTAAAAATACGTATTTGCGGCAACCAAGGATTACGGCTTTGTTTTAAGGCGGCCACACATTGCCCATGCCAATGTTCTTTCACATCATCAGGTACCCGCCCTTGGCTGTGTTCGCCTTGCCATAACCACACTTCGTGCACACCAAGCTCTACGGCCTTTTCCATAAAAAACCCGCGCCTTGTGGCCTTGCTCCAAGCAAGGGCCATAATGGGCAAAGAACAAGGCCGCTCATGCACCGTTACTTCTTCAACACATAAACTTGCTTCGCGCTTATTCATATGGGTGATACGGCAAAGAGCTTCTTTTCCTTCACCGTCAAAAAGCATTACGTTATCACCAACTTGCAAGCGCAAGGCTTGTATAAGGTGGCGCGCTTCTTGACCTTGTAAAAGGCAAATATCTCCCCAAGCTGAAGGGGGCAGGTAGAAGGCGTGATGCATGTGTTTCCTTTTATCAGGCCGTTTAAAAAGTGCAATCTGCATCGTCAGATTACTTTTTTGTTCGTTGCATGGGCCATAAGAGCCCAATGCTTCCTCAAAAAAAGCAATCTTTCTTGCATCTTACGCTTTTTGAACGGCCTGCCCCAAATTATTATTTTAGGGCTTTG
>CAYJGS010000238.1:0-2955 GCA_964369505.1 uncultured Desulfovibrionaceae bacterium
TTCACCGGCACCGGCAGTACCCTTAGCTATGGTATAAGTATACTCTGCACGTGGAATAATAGATTCCACCAAGGCATTAATATTGGCATATTCCACGCTCGGACTAGCTGGGTTGGTATAGCGCACGCCATAGCTTGTGCTTGTGCCATCAAGGCTTATGTCAAAGACGCTAAAATAACTCTTGCTTGAGTCTTCTTCAATAATAAAATACTCCCCCGTGGGCCACGTGATGCTGGTGGCAGCATGACTCAAGGTGGGTATGAAGCTTGCTGCTGCCATGCTGGCACACAGGGCTGTGGCTTTGGCAAAACCGCCAATGGTATTCATGAGATGGCACTTGTTAAGCACGGCCTTATAACGATTAAGAAGGTTGCCTAGGGCATTTTTACTTTGCATGTTTTTTCCTTTTTTATTGTAACAATGCTATAAATTTAATTTTTATAATGGACATATTGTGCGGCACTGCGTAGCGTGCATTGCGAAAACGCATCTTTTCAGACATATATGCTTTTTGGGTGATGGTCAAGGAAATGACGTTATGATTTAAAAGGCATGGAAAAGGCATGGAGTGCCCCTCTCTACGAAGTGCAATTCCTACATTTTTAGAACAAGGGATCATACGTATTCATGCAACTATTCGCAAAAAACTTGCCATAACACGTATTGCCAGAAGGCTTTATCTTGTGTTATACATGCATACTATTACGTTATAGTTGTTTGATATGTTTATTTTATTGTATTGTTGTCATAAAGGTGCACTGGCAGCAAAATCCTTTGATGCTGACGCCAACACTATGACCAACATGCACCTAAATACAAAACGACAATTTTATGCACGAACCCTTTGTGACCATCACTCCCCTTGGCGGTATGGGCGAAATCGGACTTAATTGCCAACTTTGGAAAGGGCCGCAGGGCACCGTTATGGTGGACTGTGGACTCATGTTTCCTGACGATTCCCACCTTGGTGTGGACGTGATTATCCCTCGATTTGATAAGATCCTTGAAATTAACGAAAAATTGCTTGGCATTGTTCTTACCCACGGGCACGAAGACCACATTGGCGCCTTGCCTTGGCTTGTGCCCTTAGTGAAGGGTGTGCGTATTTATGGTTCGCGCTTTACCTTAGCTCTTGTGGAACACAAATTACGCGAGCGCAATCTTTTGGAATGGGCGCACCTTGTGCCCGTAGAAGGGCTTGAATGGGAACAAAAGCCCCCTACCCCTTTACAACTTGGTGATTTTTCTTTCCAATTTATTCCTGTGTGCCATTCCATTCCCGACGGCTTTGCCCTTGCTGTGGATACCCCTGTGGGAAGAATTATCCATTCCGGCGACTTTAAAATAGATCCGCACCCCTTGGAAGGCGCCACCACCGATATGCGCATTTTTGAAGATTTTGCAGGCGAAAAAGGAGTACGGCTTTTACTTTCCGATTCCACCAATGTGGAACGAGATGGAAGAACTCTTTCGGAAAGGCAAGTAAAAGAAGCCCTTGGGCATATATTTGCTAAAGCAGAAAAACGTATTATCATCACGCTGTTTTCTAGTCATATCCATAGAATTCAAGAAGTTTTTGATTTGGCCAGAGAGCATGAACGCACAGTTGTTATTAGCGGCAAATCCTTGGCCAATAACATAGAAAGAGCCAAAGAACTTGGATTATTACGCTTGCCGCCGGCATTTTATAATGCCCACAATGGCGTGCCCGATGTTCCCCTAGAAAAAACCGTACTGCTGGTAACAGGAGCCCAAGGCGAACCCCTTTCTGCGCTTTCGCGCATGGTTATGGGGGGACATAAAAAACTTTCTGTGCATAAAGGCGATACCATTATCATGTCTTCACGCATGATTCCCGGCAATGCACGAGCCATCTCTGCACTTATCAACGAAATGTATAGGCTTGGTGCCGAAGTATACTATGAAAATGTGCGCGCCATCCACGCTTCTGGCCATGCGCATCGCGAGGAATTACAAGAACTTTTATATGCCACACGCCCTAAATATTTTGTACCCATTCACGGAGAATACAGGCATCTTGTAAAACACTGTAGATTGGCCGTAGAATGCGGCCTAAAACAAGACCATACCCATATTTTAGAAGACGGCGACGGCATAACCCTTTTGCCCGAAGGCATTAAGCTTGAAGAAAGGATTTTAGCTGACCGCATATTGGTGGATGGTAAAGGTGTTGGCGATGTGGGGCATACCCTTTTGCGCGAAAGGCAAATCCTTGGGGGCGAAGGCATTGTTATGGTGGTGCTTGTTATTGACGCAGCCACAGGAAGCGTTTTGCACGGGCCTGAAATATTATCCAAAGGCTTTGTGTTTGAGCAGCATTTGCGCCACTATTTAGACGATGCCCAATGCCTTGTGCTGGATGTGCTTGAAGACATGCGCCCAGGTGATGTCAATCGGCTTTATGACGGTATACGCTCATCATTGCGACGCTTTTTCCGTCGCGTTGTAGACAGAGACCCCATTGTTGTACCAATCATTACTACAGTTTAGAAAAATTACAGGAAAACATATGCAAAGTCCAAAGTCTGTTGACGTTCACAGCCTCAACGAATTTTTTAAGCAAAAAGACACTTTCGCAGCACATCTTGACATAAAAATTGTTGAAGCAAGCAGCGAGCACGCTGTGGTTACCATGCCCTTAACACCGCACCACTTAAATGGCATGGGCAATGCCCACGGCGGGGCTATTTTTTCACTGGCAGATATGGCTTTTGCCGCCCTTGCTCAAGCAGGCGGTGTATTTTTTGTCAATGCGCAATCATCCATAAACTACCTAAGCCCCGGACGCATAGGGCCTTTGCGCGGTGAAGCCAAAAAAATACGCAAGGGCAAAACCATGACGGTATGCGAAATCCGTATTTTAGACAGCGATGAAAGCCTTGTGGCCATAGCGCTCATTACAGGTTATAATACGGGTAAAAATATGGATGTGCA
>CAYJGS010000239.1:0-2932 GCA_964369505.1 uncultured Desulfovibrionaceae bacterium
TATAAAAGTCAGCGCCTCCGCGCTAACCTTCAAAATTTCATCTGACGCAGTGCGCATAAAAAAGATAAATTTTGCTAAAGTATACAAAAGTAGTGCAACAAGCCAAAGGCTGCACCTTGCTTCCAGTTACTATAATTTGCTGACCTGAGCTTCCCTAACCCGTTCGCTCGAATAAGGGAGATTCGAGTTGCAAGCGAGCTTGAGCGAACAAGGCAGGCCACGCCACTTGTTTACGTGCGCATCATAAAGTCTTGTTGCTAAATAAAAAAGGGAGCCGAAGCTCCCTTTTTATGTTTATGTATGGTGACGTTTAGTTAAACGTACCGGCTTCTTTTTTCACTTCTAAAGCGATTTTCCAGAGTAAGGAAAGCACCAACAAGCCAACGCCATAAATACCGAGTGCTACGGCAATTTCCGGCAGAGTTGGGGTGTATTCGGTAACCGTTTTAAAAGGAGTAGGCGTGAAACCACCGATGATAAGCCCCATGCCCTTATCAATCCAAGATGCAGCCACAAGCATGATGAGTGCTGGCACCAAGAGTTTGCTTTCGCGCAATTTGGGTGGCACAAGCACGGCTAAGGAAGCAAAGGCCATAAAGGCTGCTGCCCACATCCAAGAAGTCACCCAACCCACTTCGCCATTAAGGCCGGCAAAGAGGTAGATCATGGGATATTGGTGGCTTGTTAAGCCGCTGTAGAACACGGTGAATATTTCAAGGCCATAGAAGAACACGTTAATGCACATGGCATAAGTAATAATCACCACAAGAGTTTTCACAGCTTCTTTGCCTGGATCAAAATTGGTCAAGCGCTTAAAGAGCAACATGAGCAAGAGCAAGATGGCAGGGCCTGAGCAAAAAGCAGAGGCCAAGAAGCGTGCGGCCATAATGGCAGAAAGCCAATAGTAACGTCCGGGGATACCGGCATACAAAAAGGCCGTTACAGTATGGATAGAGAAAGCCCAAATGATGGATAAGTAAATCATGTATTTAATCCATTTTGGGGGATCAACGTCGTTGCGCTCTGCTTCTAATGTTACCCAACCAATAACTACGTTCAGTACCAAGTAGCCCATGAGCACGAGCATATCGTAGAACATAACGGAATTGGGTGTTGGGTGTAACATCATATTCATGAGGCGTTGGGGCTGACCCATATCTACCACAATAAAGAGCATGCACATGATTACAGCAGAAATGGCCATAAATTCGCCAAAGATAATCATGCGCTTAAATTTTTTATAGTGGTGGAAATAAGCGGGCAAAACCAACATAACAGCAGAAGCTGCCACACCAACAAAGTATGTGAACTGTGAAATATACAATCCCCAAGTTACATCACGGCTCATGCCTGTGATGCCAAGGCCGGCTTGGAGCTGATATATATACGTACACGCACCGATACCGATTACACCAAGCAGGAAGAGCAGCCAGATGTAGTAGGCTTTGGAGCCTTGCAAGAGTTTTTCGACCATGGCTCGTCCTCCCTAGACAAGATAATAGACACCGGGTTGCGTGCCGTAAGAGGGTTTGCGACGAATGTTGAAGTTTTCTTCCAAAGCTTTGCGCACATCGGATTTAGGATCGTTCAGATCGCCAAAAATCAATGCTCCCTTGGAAGCTTCAACGCACGCGGGCATAAGCCCCTTGGCAATGCGTTCGGTGCAGAAAGTGCACTTTTCCACCACCCCAATCATACGAGTGGGATATTCGGGGTTTGGTACAGGATTTGCCAAGTATTTGCGTGGGTCTATGAAGTTAAAGCTACGTGCACCATAAGGACAACCGGCCATACAAAAGCGGCAGCCTATGCAGCGGTGATAGTCCATGGCAACGGTGCCATCGGGCATCTGAAACGTGGCTTGGGTTGGGCACACCCGCACACAAGGAGGGTTGGTACAATGGTTACAGAGCATGAGGTATTCTTGCTTTTTAACCCTTGTGGGCAACATTTCGTGATTTTCATCAGTAAATGTATGGGCAAAGCTGTCATGCCAAAGCCATTTGATTTCCTGATGCCCTTCAATGGTGGGCACATTGTGCACCTTGTGGCAAGCGTCAATCAAGGGCTTCATTTGTTCTGCCGTGGTGAGCTTGCGGGTATCAATGACCATGGCCCAACGTTTGGCATGCAAAGCATTGGCATTGGGCTCATAGGAACCGATTTGCTTGGCCACTGCATCCTTGGCAGATAAAGCGGCAGTTACACCGCTGCCAAGAGCAAAGGCAGAAAGGCCAGCTACCTTAAGGAATTTTCTTCTTGTATTATTCATTACTGGCCCCCGGTAGGAATAACGTGGCATGTCCAGCAATATGGGTACACGCTGTTGGACACGTGGCATTTTTGACAGAAATCTTCATAGTTTGTATGACATTTCATACAAGTGTTTTGTAAGCTGATTTCCCACTTTTTGCCGGTAGAAGACACATAGGTGCGATTGTCTTTGCGCAATGCTTCGTCACGCCAATCGTTTAAGAGCTGCATATGCTCAGCACGCATGTATTCCACAGGCTCAATGCACTCTTTTTCAGTCTTTGGCAAAACAACATCGGGACGCTTATACACATCACCGCTTTCGGTGCCGCCAAGCCAGAAAGGAATGGTAAACAAAGCCACAAAGACGATGATACCAATTATGACATATTTGGCATTATACATTATTCGTCCTCCTCGCTCTCGCTACTTGCGTTTGGCAAGTCTTCTTGACGCAAGTCCATGGTACGAGGACCTTCACCCTTCATCACAAGGGCGTTAGCCACAAGTTCGTGTAAGCCGCTTATGGATACACCGGGTGCCCAATAGTCAGCCACAGGGGTCAAGGTTGCACGGTCAATGGCGCATACACAAGCCATATGGTTTACACCATGCTTTTGTTGCACATAGCGCAAGGCATTACCGCGAGGCATACCGGCGCGCATGCGCAATTCCATAA
>CAYJGS010000240.1:0-2892 GCA_964369505.1 uncultured Desulfovibrionaceae bacterium
AGGTAGCGTGGCAATCCATGCCTTTTTAACTCAGAAAGTCGTATACGCTATTTCTTCATAAGAATAAAGACGGTAAATTTGGGTAATATATTTTTTTATGGGCAAAAATTTCAGCACTTGCCATGCGGCATACTTTTGCGTAAACACAAAGAAGTATGCATAAATTTCTTATCTTTCAATTGGCACGCTTTGGTGACCTTATTCAAACAAAACGCTTGGTGCAAAGCCTTTTTTTGCGTGGAGAGGTGCACATATGCGTGGATATATCTTTGCAAACGGTGGCTAAACTTTTGTATCCAAAAGCGCATGTGCATACTTTACCTGCGCATAACACTGTAGAAACATCTGATTATACAAAACAATATAAAGCCGCGCACGCATGCCTTGTGGCTTTGCAAGAGCAAGATTTCACCGCGGTATATACGCTCAACCATAGCCCCCTAAACTATGTGTTGGCGCGTTTTTTTGCGCCCGAAATTGTGCAAGGTTATGCCATGCCCCATGGGCAAGCTGTGCCTACGGCTTGGATTAAAAAAGCTTTTGCTTGGACAAAACACCGCCAAACCAGCCCTTTGAATTTGGTGGATTTTTGGGCATATTTTGACCATATGCCGTGTAATCCCGCACAGGTGAATCCCAAAGCAGAAATAAAGGATAGAGTAGAGCGCATTGGTATTGTGCTTGCGGGGCGTGAATCACGCAGGTCTTTGCCGCCGCAGATTTTAGCCACCGTGGTGAAAACTATTTTTGACAGTTGCCAAGGCCCGCAAGTTTTTTTATTGGGTTCTAACAGCGAAATTCCTTTAGCTAGACAACTGAAACGGCATTTGCCCATATCTGTGACCCAAAAAATGACAGATTTGAGCGGAAAAACTTCTTGGGAAGAGCTTTTTGCAGTGGTGCAAAACCTGCATATGCTCATAAGCCCGGACACCGGCACCATGCATTTGGGGGCGCATTTTGGTATTCCTGTGCAAGCTTTTTTTCTTTCGTCGGCTTTGTGCCATGAAACAGGACCTTATGGAACAGGGCACAGGGTTTGGCAATCGGTGTATGAATGCGCACCTTGTTTAGAATCCGCTCCATGCCATATGCAGACCAAGTGCCTTGAAGATTTTAGCCACAAAGATTTTTTGCGAGCTTTAGCCATAAGTACCGTACAAAGTATAGAAAATAAGCCTTTAACCTTGGGGCAAAATGTACAATTGCCGCCCACTTTAAGCATGCAAGAATCTTATTTAGACAATTTGGGCGCAACGTGGCGTGTATGTTTGGGTGAGGATATACACGCTGCTGCAAGAGCAGCGCAACGCACTGTGGTGGCTGAATATTGCGGTGTTCCTTTGCCTCAGGTGGCTGTGGATACGCAATGTGCGCAAGCTTTTTACACTGATGCCGATGCCATGTTGCATTTTCGTACACCGTATTTACCCGCTTTATGCCTTTCCCCTAAGGAGAATATATGACACCTTCCTTAAAAATTTTAGTGGTTTTACCCTTTTATGGGGGGTCTTTGCCCATTGGAACATATTGCATCAAAGCCTTGCAAAACCTTGGACATACGGTAGCTTTTTTTGACGCACCGCAATTTTATCCGGCTTTTGACGCTTTAAAATCTTTGCGCGTGGGGTCACAGCGCTTGGAACAATTGGAAGGCTCTTTTTTGCAAGTGGTCTCCCAAGGTATATTGGCACAAGTGGAAAGCTTTAAGCCGGATATGGTGCTTGCCTTGGCTCAAGCGCCCATGCATCGCCAACTACTTATGCGCTTGAAAAAACTTGCTATTCCAACGGCCATGTGGTTTGTGGAAGATTTTCGTATTTTCACATATTGGCGCGCTTTTGCGCCCTTATACGATGTTTTTGCGGTAATACAAAAAGAACCTTTTTTAACGGAACTCACTAGGGTAGAACAACATAATGCCTTGTATCTGCCCATGGCAGCCTTGCCAGATTTTCATAAAAAGCAAGACCTTACCCCACAGGAGCAAAAAAGCTATGGCGCAGACATAGCTTTTTTGGGCGCCGGATATCCCAATAGGCGTGTGGCTTTTAGGCAATTTAGCCTGAAAGATTTTAAAATTTGGGGTACAGAATGGGATGGTGAAAATATTTTGGCCAAGCATGTGCAAAAAAATGGCGCGCGCATAAGCCCAGAAGAAGCCGTTAAAATATATAGTGCCACAAAAATAAATGTAAACCTTCACTCGAGCGTTCAGGCAAAAGAGCTTGTGCCGCAAGGGGATTTTGTTAATCCGCGTACCTTTGAGCTTGCTGCCATGGGGGTGTTCCAATTGGTGGATAAACGAGAGCTTATGCCGGAGCTTTTTCCTGCAAACACTTTGGCCACGTTTGGCACTGTGGAAGAAATGTATGCTCTGTCTGAGCACTATTTACAACACGAAGCAGAGCGCGAACATATGGCACAAGCGGCCAAAGAACATGTCTGTAAATACCATACATACGAAGTGCGTATGCAAAGCCTTCTTACCCATATGGAATCTGTGTGTGGGCCTTGGAAAGTGCAAGAAAGGCGAGAAGTTTTGCCAAAAAACCTTCCAGAGCATGTACAAGATGACTTTTTACAACTTTTAGAGCGCTTGCAAATACCTTCTGACGCAAGTTTTGAAGATGTGCTGGAACGCGTGCGCGCGCAAACGGGCAGTTTAAGCCCTTTGGAAACCAGTTTACTTTTTTTAGACGCTTGGAAAGAGCAGTATAAAAAATAAACGTAGAGCCTTTACGGATAGGGGCTCGCAATGACCAATGATATTAATTGCTTGCATGGATAATCGGTGGTTACGAACTTTGTATCACGATTTAACGCGATAGCGCGCTTTTTTTTTGTAAGTGGCTAAGGGGGGCTTGCCGCCCCCCTGCCGCCCTTACGATC
>CAYJGS010000241.1:0-2849 GCA_964369505.1 uncultured Desulfovibrionaceae bacterium
AATCCCCATGGAGGGGATTTTTTTATATCACACATATGAAGTATCACTTTAACTATTCCGGTATGCGCCCTATTCACCATCTTTTTATATAGCCTTAAACAAGTAAAGGTATCGCCACAGCCATAACAATATGAAAAACTGAGGTGGAAAGAGCTGTAATGCGAAGTTGTTTGTCTAAGATATTTGCATCGTAATTTGTATAAACTTTATAAGCGCTTATTATTAAAGGTAGTGTGAGCAATAACAGCAACATGTGCCAAGAGTTAAAGTGTAGGATAAAGTATATAAACCACGCCAGCACCCCTGTGCCTATTAAGCATATATGGTATTTTCGTGCGCCATCTTTTCCAAGCTTATTGGCAATGGTTATCTTGCCATTTTTTTTGTCAGCATCCATATCGCGAGTATTATTGATATTTAATACAGCTGTGGCAAAGGCTCCTGCTGCAATGGCAGGAAAAATGGGGATATCTGTAAAATTATTAGTAAAAAGATAGTACGAGCCCATAACAGACACAAAGCCAAAGTACACAAAGACATAATAATCGCCCTTTGCTCTGTAGCCGTAAGGATTTTTTCCCACCGTATAAAAAACGGCGGCCAGCATGGCCGTTATAATAATAAAAGAGCACAAAATCCATTGTATCCAATTGGTTCCAAAACTTAAACTAAAAAGACAAATGGTAGTTATAACAATTAAACACGCCACCAAAAGCATGCCCAAAAGCATGTTTTTAGGGCTTATTTCGCCGGAAGATACGGTGCGTTTGGGCCCCAGTCTGTCTGCACCGTCAAGATTGTTCATGGCATCGCCATAATCATTGGCAAAGTCAGAGAGAGCTTGAAGCAACATGCCTGTAAATACAGCCAAAAGAAAAATCGGCCATGAAAAAGATCCTTTTGCCGCGGCCAGTCCTGATCCTAAAAACAAAGCGGATAAAGAAAGCGGTAGTGTTCGAGGGCGCAATGCTCGTATCCAAGCTTGTACGGTTGTATTCATGTACCACCTATAAGTGCATATCTTGGTAGACAATGGGCTTTATTAACATATCAATGTTATAAAATGTATCTGCTCAAATCTTTATCTTCGCGCACATCTTCTAAATGTTCTTCCACATAGGCCTTATCCACCACAATGGAAGCGCCGGGTCTGTCTGGCGCATCAAAGGAAATTTCGGCTAAGATTTTTTCCATAATGGTATAAAGACGACGCGCGCCAATATTTTCCGTTTGGCTGTTGGTTTCTTCAGCAAAGGCGGCAATGGTTTCTAGGCCTTCTTCTGTATATTCAATGCGCACGCCTTCTGTGGCGAGCAAGGCCACATATTGACGCGTTAATGCATTGTCAGGTTCCGTAAGAATGCGCAAAAATTCTTCCTTACCAAGCGCTTGCAATTCAACTCGCAAAGGAAAACGCCCCTGCAACTCAGGTATAAGATCTGAGGGCTTACTAAAATGAAAAGCTCCTGCGGCAATAAAAAGAATATGGTCGGTATGAATCATGCCGTATTTGGTGTTCACAACGCTGCCTTCCACAATGGGCAATAAGTCGCGCTGTACGCCTTCTCGGGAAATATCAGAAGAACGCTGCGACGATGTGCTGGCAATTTTGTCAATTTCGTCAATAAATATAATACCGCCCTGCTCTACGCGTTCACGCGCCAAATCCATAAGCGCTTCTTCATCTACCAATTTTCCCGACTCTTCTTGCACAAGCACATTAAAGGCTTGGCGTATTTTCATTTTGCGCTTTTTAGGCTTTGGTGGAAAAGCTTTGCCAAACATATCTTTTACTTGTGAACCCATGCTTTCCATGCCGGGAATAGCAAAAACATCAATGCTGGGGCCTGCATTTTCCAGTACTTCCATTTCCACTTCACGGTCGTCCATATAACCTAAACGGAATTGCTGGCGCAATTTTTCTCTGGTAGAATCTCGTCCGCTATCCACGCCAAAGGAGGCCGGCAGAAGTAAATCGAGCAAACGAGATTCTGCCGCAGCTTCGGCAGCTTCTTTGACGCGAATATTTTCTTCATCACGCACAAGCTTTATGCTTATTTCCATAAGGTCGCGTACCATGGATTCCACATCGCGCCCTACATAACCCACTTCTGTAAATTTGGTGGCTTCTACTTTCACAAAAGGCACACCGCAAAGCCTTGCTAAACGGCGGGCAATTTCTGTTTTACCACAGCCGGTTGGCCCCATCATAATGATATTTTTGGGGGCAACTTCGTCGCGCAATTCAGGCTCAAGGCGACTACGGCGCCATCTATTACGCACAGCCACAGCCACCATACGCTTAGCTTGCTCTTGGCCAACAATATATTTATCAAGTTCGGCCACCACTTCACGAGGTGTTAAAGTAATCATGTATGCTCCTTAAAATTATATATAAATGCTATCTACAATGCATGTTTTTGTTATAATATATGCAAAGATAAGCATGTATTTGCAAATGGCAAGACACTTGCTTTTTTTTACACTCTTGTTAGATTTAGGCCATGGAAAATATACTTTTTTGGAATTTATACCTTAGGCCATGCTTGCTCTTGCTCGCTCTTGCTTTGCAGGTATACTTTATATTAAAAAAACAAAATATGTTTATATTTTCTGTGCTTGGCGCAATGTGTGTAAGTGTTGTAGCGTATATGGATATGGATATTACCCTTTTTATCGGTCAGTGCATGTTGCTTGCATTGCAATGGGTTTTAAAAGTAAAAAAAGAAGGCCATATTCAATAAAAAACTTGCTTTTTAAAAATAATTATTTAATTATACGTCTCCCCAATTGAGGGGGCGCATTGGTTTCGACGGGGATGTGGAAGCCAAAGTTGCAGGTCGAGGCGC
>CAYJGS010000242.1:0-2833 GCA_964369505.1 uncultured Desulfovibrionaceae bacterium
ATTTATTAAAATAAAAAACTTAGCTTGACGCCATAACGGGGGCAGTGTACTTTTTTTACAGTGCACTAGGAAAATTGTTTCTGTGCGTATTTTTATACATATTTTTAGTACGCACCATGAGCTTAAAGTTTAGGACAGCCTTACGTGAAAAAAGATATTGAAAAAATACTCAAAAAGCCTTGCCCTGGCATACCTGAACCCGGTTTTGATCCGGAAATGCTTTTTGTAGAATGCGCCCGTTGTGGTAGCCCCGTTTTGTGGGAAAAGGGACGCTCTACAGAAATACTGGAAGGTGCCGGCATTGACGCTTTAGAGCTTGATCCATACTGCCTACTCATAACCGACGGATGCCCCAAGTGCTCCCATGGCAAAAGATACAGCGTACAAGTTTTCCGTGTGGAAGCGCCGCATACGTCTTGGGGCAATTATGGCCGCTTTGGCAGTGCGTAAAAAACACCTGCCCTACTCCGGCAACTAAAGTTTTTTTTGTTGTCTCTTTACCTGTTCACTATATACTCTTCGTAAAAGCCCATCTTTTTCATCAATTATCCCTATAAACACGTATAAATCGTACTTTTTTTAGCCCATGAATTATTCCTCTATTCCTTCTGCAAAATCTTAAATCAAAAAACTCCTTTCCCATGCTTGCGCTTCGTGATATAGAAAAACAAATATCTTTTTTTATTTATTTCATCTCCTGGCTTTGCTTCCTTTTACAAAAAGTTTGCAAAGCAGCCAAAGGAGGCCACATGCGCATGCTTCGATTAAGTATTTTTGGGCTTAGCCTATTGATATTACTTTTTCTTTTAATGGCTTTTTTGCCTTCTGATATGGCAAAAGAACGGCCAAAAAAATCTGTTCATCCCAAAAGTTTTTGGCATGAAGGCTTGGTCATTTCTGTATATGACGGTGACAGCATTACTCTAAAAGACGCACAAGGCAACAAACACAAAATACGCCTATACGGTATAGATTGTCCAGAAAAAGCGCAAAAATATGGCAAAAAAGCCGGTCAAAAAACCCGAGAAATGCTTTTACACAAAAAAGTAGTGGTGGAAGTGCTAGCTGTGGATCGCTACAAACGCCATGTGGCTTTAGTGTATTTACAAGAAAATGCCCACGTTACATCAAGCGTGCAAGAGCGCCTTTTGAGCGAAGGCTTAGCTTGGGTGTATCCGGAATACTGTAAAAGTCAGCCTTTGTGTAATTCTTGGAAACAATTACAAAAAAAAGCTGCCACATCCCCGCAAGAGCTAGGATTATGGCAGCAAAAACATCCTCTTGCGCCTTGGCAGTATAGGAAAATGCAGCGCAACAAAAGAAAATAAATATTATACTGTGATATTAAAGTACGTTAACAATTCGTTGGTATCTTCACTAAAACTTGAGGTAAAACGCATCATAAGTTCTGGTGCAACGCTTTCTTCGCTTAAAACTTCGCGCATCATGGTATCATCGTTGGCAAGGCCAAGGCTGTCCATCAAATCGTTAAAGTGATTATACATATTATTCCAAAGCTCGGCATATTTTTCCGGATCTTTTTCATAGATATTACGATTTGCGTCACCCACATCACCATTCATGCTAAAAGACTCTTCCACTTCTTGGCTGCTCAGCCATTCAAGCATATCACTGAAACCTTCAGTAGCAGGTAATTTTTTAGAAACTTTATCGAAATAGTATTCATTTTCTGTCCGAACCTGACTTAAATTTTCTTTATAACGCAGCTCATCTATGAGCTCTTGCGCTTCTATGGAAATATCCACTTCATCTTCGGCATAGCTTTTTTCCTCTATGAGCCCACTCATTAAAGAGCTTGCTGTAGTGGTTGTCGAAGTTGAAGAAGCATAAGGATTTAAAGAAGATATACTACTCATACGCACCTCTTTTGCAAAAAATCATCTGTGTCTTACGTAAAATACTGTTCTTAAGGAAACACTTATTCAATCAGCGCTTCTTTAACGATATTTTTAATGCAAAATATATTCCGAGAAAATTTTTCCTTTTTACGTGTATGCAAAAAACACCTCATAAGCTTATCGGTAAAGTATAAAAATGCTTAATAGCCTGCTCTTTTCTTCTTGCACCTTACAGCACTTTGCGCAATAATGCGTGACTTATTCATCGCCACTTACGAAAATACATTTTCGGGTAAAAAGGCACACAAATCAGTGAATAAGATACATTTTACACAGCCTGCAACAACACAAAAGCAGGCTCACGGTATATTTAAAGGGGCATACTATGCAAAAAATTAAAAAGGTTGTGCTTGCCTATTCCGGCGGGCTTGATACATCTGTTATACTAAAATGGCTTATAACCACCTATAATTGCGAAGTTATTGCCATGACTGCCGACCTTGGTCAAAGTGAAGATTTATCGGGTGTTGAAGAAAAAGCTTTAAAAACCGGCGCCACAAAAGCCTATGTAGAAGACTTGCGCGAAGAATTTGCCAGCGACTATGTTTTTCCCATGATGCGCTCTTGCGGTTTATACGAAAATCGCTATTTACTCGGCACTGCCATAGCTCGCCCGCTCATAGCCAAGCGCCTTGTGGAAATTGCCCGTAGGGAAGGTGCTGACGCTGTAGCTCACGGTGCCACAGGCAAAGGCAATGACCAAGTGCGCTTTGAATTTTCTGTCAACGCGCTTGCCCCTGACATTAAGGTTATTGCCCCATGGCGCGAATGGGATCTTATGTCGCGCACAGCCTTAAATGCTTTTGCTGAAAAGCACGACATACCCATTTCTACAGCCCAAAAACGCTATAGCATGGATGAAAATATGCTCCATTGCAGCTTTGAAGGCAGTGAGCTGGAAGATCCGGGCGCCG
>CAYJGS010000243.1:0-2811 GCA_964369505.1 uncultured Desulfovibrionaceae bacterium
AACTTGTTTCCACTGGTATACTATACGCCGCAGGGAGTGTATAAAATCAAAAAAGTTCCCCCTCCCAGACCCACCCCCTCAAAAAAACCAATAAGGGTGATCTATTAGACTACTTCACAAAAACAATTCCTTAACTCGCCGAGAGGCTCGAGCGGTAGCGAGCTATTGAACGAACAAGGCGCACCAGTGGAACTTGTTTCCACTGGTATACTATACGCCGCAGGGAGTGTATAAAATCAAAAAAGCTAACTGACGTCGCATATGCCATCTTTCCAAAATCAACACACTCTCTTGATAATTGGTTCAAAAAAAGTCAGAGACAAGGAAGTTACAATTTTTTGAGAAAGCATAGGGCTTTTATGGCCCATGCTCGAAAAAAATTGTAACTGACGTAGTATATGGCTTTTTTTCAACCAATTATCCTCATGCTGAAGTCGGCGGAGGGTGCAGAATGGGTTACCCTTCCCACAGAAATAAAATCGGCACGGCGCATTACCCCATGAGCCAAGGCCAATTCACGTATATTTTCAAGTGTCACACCGCCGCTGATTTCTGCTTCAATATCTTTGGGAATAAGCGGCAAACACTCTTTAAGCATGGGCACGTCCATATTATCAAGCATAATGCGCTCTGGCTTTGCAGCCACTGCCTCTTGCACTTCATCTTTATGGCGGCATTCCACCTCAATGGGAGGACAAGGACTATATGTATTGCGCAACATATACACAGCTTTTGTGATGGAGCCTGCTGCATCAATATGATTATCTTTAAGCATAAGCATTTCTTCCAAATTTCGCCTATGATTAAAACCACCGCCCACACGCACAGCATATTTTTCCGGCCACCGAAGGCCGGGCAAAGTTTTGCGCGTATCCAAAAGTTTTACCCCCGTGCCGTCCAAAGCGTCCACATAGCGCTTGGTCATATTGGAAATGCCGGAAAGATGCGTAATATAATTTAAGATGACACGCTCAAGCTTAAGGATATCTGCGCAAGGCCCATGCAAACGCACAATTTCTGTACCGTTTTTTACAAAATCGCCCTCTTTAACACAAGCTTGCCACAGGCATGAAGCGCCGCCCTCTTGCATATACACTTCAAAAATGTAAGGAATAAATGACAAAGCTGTCACAAAAGTGTCTTCTTTGGCAATTATATGTGCGCGTATATTTTGCTGTTCAGAGAAAATGCCTTGAGCTGTAAGGTCTTGTCCATCTTCTTGTAAAGCAAGAAGAATGTTTGATTTTAAGAAGTTAATACCTTCTTCGTTGAAAACTTCTTGAAATAATGTACCTTGCATGGCTTGTCCCCATGGTTTCTTGGTGGTATAAGGCTTGTGTTACGCAATGCTTGCGGCAATATTCGGCTTCTCATAGAACTGTACGATAGTTTCGTCAAGTCAAAGGCTTACATTGAGATAATATTCACAAGATACGGAAGAGGTTTTACCATGGCAAAAAATACAGAGCACAGCCAAAAAAGCATGGAAGAAACTCAAAACAACACGGTGCATAAGGCCGGCGACTGGATGCAAGTTCCTGAAGTTTGCAGAGAAGATAGCTCACTACACAATGCCTTTGCGCACCCTGCCGACATGGCAGATCATATTGAAAACTTAAGCCTTGAAAAGCAAGTTTGTGTATTGCGCCATTTGCCTAAGGAAGACGCTGCAGAGGCTTTGGCCGAGCTTGACGAAAATGTGGCCGTAGATGTTTTAGAAAACCTCGACCCCGACACAGCCGCCCAAATTATTGCCGAAATGTCACCCGACGATGCTGCCGACGTTTTGGACGAACTTGAAGACGACCACCGCGACGCCTTGCTTGATAAGCTCGGCAAGGAAGATTCAGAAGAACTGCGCAATCTGCTCACCTTCGATCCCGACTCTGCCGCGGGGGTTATGAATACCGAAATTATTTTATTGCCGGAAGAACTTTCTGCCGACGAAGCCATTTTGCAAATCCGCCATGAAATGGAAGATAAAGAAACGCCCTATTATGGCTATGTGGTGGATCAGCACGATGTGCTTGTGGGTGTGCTTTCTCTGCGCGACCTTATGCTTTCACGCCCCGGCACACGCATTACCGATATTTTAAGCTCACACAGCGTTATCAGCGTTCCTTACGATATGGAAAAGGGCGAAGTGGCAAATTTGCTTTCGCACTATAACTTCATGGCCATACCGGTGGTAGACTATGAAGGGCATATTATGGGTGTGGTAACTTACGATGATATTTTAGATATTATTAATGACGAAGCAAGCGCTGACATGCTTGGCATGGTGGGGGCAGACCCAGAAGAAACCACCGACACGCCTTGGTTTGAATCTGTGCGTAAGCGTTTGCCTTGGCTACTTATAAATCTTTTTAATTCAGCTGTTTCCGCCTCTGTGGTATATATGTTTGAAGGCTCCATAGCAAGCATGGCCATTTTGGCAGTGCTTATGCCCATGGTGGCCAATCAAGCAGGAAATACAGGTCAACAAGCTCTTGCGGTTATCATTCGACAATTGGCCACAGAACGCTTTGACGCCAAACGCTCTTGGCTTGCGGTATTTCGCGAAGGCAAAATAGGCTTTGCCACAGGCTCTGTTATGGCGCTTTTGGCTTGCGGTGGCGTGTGGCTTTTAACCAATAACCTTATGCTTGGCATGGTTATGGGTGGAGCACTTTTGTGTGACATGCTGCTTGGCGCCATTGCGGGTGGTTCTATTCCGCTTATATTGCGTGCTCTTGGGCGCGATCCGGCACAAGCTTCCAGCATATTTTTAACCACCATCACCGACGGTGTGGGCTTTTTTACTTTTCTTGG
>CAYJGS010000244.1:0-2789 GCA_964369505.1 uncultured Desulfovibrionaceae bacterium
CAGCATATTTTTCTTGGGCTCGTATTTTTGTGGCGGCGGTAAGGCCGTCCATGACGGGCATTTGAATGTCCATAAGCACAACGTCATATGCTTTTTTGTCAAGCATGTCTAAAGCTTCTTGCCCATTATTGGCTATGTCTACGGTATAACCAACGCTTGTTAAGAGCTCTTCGGCTATGATTTGGTTGATATCATTATCTTCCACAAGCAAAATGCGTGCATGGCCTTGTAATTGTTCGATATTGGTAATGTTTTGAGCGTGTGCTTCTAGGGCTTGCAATTCTTTTGCGTCTGGATATTTAAAGACAGCCGTAAAAGAGAAAGTAGAGCCTTGCCCAAGAGTGCTTTCTACCCAAATTTTGCCTTGCATCATTTCTACCAATCTTTTGGATATAATAAGGCCAAGACCTGTTCCGCCGTATTTACGCGTGACCGAGGTGTCTGCTTGGCTAAAAGCTTCAAAAAGATTATCGATATGTTCTTGGCTTAGGCCAATGCCGCTATCGCTGATACGGAATGTGCAGTGCAATTCTTTGTCGTGGTGTTCTTCTGCTTCAATGCACAAGGTAACATGGCCTTTATTGGTAAATTTAATGGCATTACCCACAAGGTTAAGCAGCACTTGTTTAAGGCGTAAAGGATCGCCCATAAGGGTTTTTGTGGCGTATGGGCCTTCAAGCATGTTGCAAGCTAAGTTTTTGTCATTCATTTTGGGCATGAAAAGGCTTTGTATTTCAGAGCATATATCGTGCAAAGAGAAGGGAGTATTTTCGATTTCCAGTTTTCCGGCTTCGATTTTAGAAAAATCTAAAATATCGTCAATAATGCGCAGTAGATTATTGGCAGAAAAAGTGGCTTTTTCCAGATAATCTTTTTGCCCTTCACTGAGTTTTGACTGAGATAAAATATGCAAAAGTCCCAAGATGCCATTCATGGGGGTGCGTATTTCGTGGCTCATATTGGCTAAAAAGTCGCTTTTTGCTTGAGCACTTTTTTCGGCGGCCTTTGTGGCAGTGTGGGCTTTTTCTAGGGCAGCGTTTATTTCTCGCAAGTCGAGTACATAGGAAATAACAACATCTTCATCGGCTATGACAGCGCTTTTAAGTATCACATTACAAGGAACGGGTTCTCCCGCTAAAGTCTGCGCCATGGTTTGAATGTGAAATTCTCCTTTTTGTGTAGCTTGTATAAGGGCATCTTGTACCATTTCTCCAGAGGGTCTGCCATCAGGTTGAAATGGGGGGAAGAGCTTTGCTTGAAAATTGTCAAAAAAGTCTTGTTTGCAAGAAAATCCAAAAAGTTCCCAACCTTCCTGATTGCAATCAAGGAGTTGGCCGTTTTTATCAAAAAGATTAATACAAAAAGGTGCACTGTTCAGAATGGTTTGCACACGTTCTTCTGCATCTTGAATTTTTTTAATGCCGGCTTTGATTTCTCTAAGATCCTTCATATAGCTGATCAAAATATCTTGGCCTTCAACTTTGCTGCGTATGAGTGTTACTTCAAGGGGAATGAGTTCTCCGTTTAAATGCTGCCCGTACACCTCAAAAGTGCTTTTGCCTTTAGACCAGACTTCAATAAATTTTTTGCGCGAGAGTTCATAAGAATTTCGGCCATCGGGCTGTGTTTCCGGCATACGTAGGTCACCGTATTTGATAAACTCTTCTTTGGTGCTTAAGCCAAAAAGTTCTACCATGGCAGCATTACAATCAAGGCGCTTGAAAGAGTTGTCTGTAATGCTGATGGCAAGGGGAACTCCGTCTAAGATGGCTTGGGTAAAGGCTTCAGCAGCCTTTAGTTGCTTGCGTGAATCTTCAATTTCGCGCAGATCTTTAATGTAACCGGCTATCATGTATTCATTATTATGTGAGACTCGAACAAGAACTACTTCTGTGGGGATGGGGGTGCCATTAAGGTCTTGGCCCACCCAATATGTTTGTGCACTGCCAGTGTTATAGCATTCTTGCAAAGTTTTGAACATTTTATCAAAAGATTGCTCGCCATCTGGTTGATATTCAGGGATAAGATCATGGAAATTTTCTATAAATTCATGGGTTTCGTTTAAGCCAAACATGAGGGCAATGGCTTTATTGCCGCCCATTAAGTTAAAATCTTTATCCCATATGAGTGTGCCAAAGGGGCTTGCGTCTAAAAGAATCTTTGTGTGCTCTTCTGCAGTGCGCAATTTGGCTAAGCTTTCATAATGAGCGCGCAAATCCAAAACATAAACAAGGAAAACTGTTTCGTCATCTTGCTCGCTGCGGATAAGCGTAACATCTGCAGGCACAAGCTCGCCTTTTGCATTAAGGAGTGTCCATTCCAAGCGAGTGTAGCCACTCTTTAGAGCCAGTTGGAAATTTTCGGTAATCTCATCTGAAGACTTTTTTCCATTTGGCTGGTATTCTGGGTGCAGCGTTTCAAATTTTTCAATGAATTCTTGTTTGCTATTTAAGTCGAGCATGCGCACCATTTCAAAGCTGCAATCTATAAGCTTAAGATCTTTAGACCAAGTCTGCGTAGCAAGGGGCATGGTGTCCAAAAGAAATTGCATATGCTGCTTGCTGGTTTTGGCCTTTTTTTCACTGGCAAAAACCTCGCGCATGTCACGCAAATAACAGGCTATATATTTTTTCTCATCATGTATTACACGCACTAAGGTTACTTCGCTGATAATGGGTTCGCCTTGACGGTCTATAAAGGTCCAATCAAATTTACAACGGCCTTCGCTAAGGGTAGTTTGTATATATGCATGGCCAAGTTCAGCCGATGATTGCCCATTGGGTTGAAAT
>CAYJGS010000245.1:0-2766 GCA_964369505.1 uncultured Desulfovibrionaceae bacterium
GGATTGTAAGGGCGGCAGGGGGGCTGCAAGCCCCCCTTAGCCACTTACAAAAAAATTATTCGTCATCGGACAGCGAAAAATATTCTGCCATCATGGGTCCAAAATAGGTTGCGCAATCGTCAAGTTCTTCTTCTATACGTAGGAGTTGGTTATACTTTGCGGTACGGTCAGAGCGGCAAAGTGATCCAGTTTTGATTTGACCGGCATTCACACCTACAGCAAGGTCAGCGATGAAGCTGTCTTCTGTTTCGCCGGAGCGGTGAGAGATAACGGTGGTATAGGCTGCTTCTTTGGCCATTTCAATGGTATCCATGGTTTCGGTAACTGTGCCTATTTGGTTGAGTTTTATGAGTATGGAATTGCCTATGCCTTCGGAGATACCTTCGGCTAAAATGTCGGGATTAGTAACAAATATATCGTCGCCTACAATTTGTACATTTTCGCCAAGGCTGCTGCTCAGCATGCGCCAGCCGTCCCAATCTTGTTCGGCCAGGCCGTCTTCGATGGAAATGAGCGGATATTTTGCAGTGAATTCGCCAAGCCAATTAACCATTTCTGCATTGGTGAATGTTTTATTTTCGCCGCCCAAGACGTATTTTCCGTCCTTATAAAATTCAGAAGCGGCGCTGTCGATGGCCAAGGCAATTTCGCTGCCCGGATTATAGCCGGCTTCTTCAATGGCGCGGATAATATATTTAAAGGCTTCGTCGTGGCTTTTTAAATTGGGGGCAAAACCGCCTTCATCGCCCACCGCTGTGGAAAGACCGTCGGCAGCCAACAAGGCTTTTAGCGAATGAAAGACTTCTGCTCCCATGCGTAGGGCATCGCGAAAAGAATACGCGCCCACAGGCATGATCATAAACTCTTGTATATCGAGGTTATTTGCGGCATGTGCGCCACCATTAATAATATTCATCATGGGCACAGGCAAAACTTTTGCGTTGATGCCGCCGATGTATTGATACAAAGGAAGCCCTAAAAATCCGGAAGCGGCGCGCGCGGCTGCCATGGAAACGCCAAGCATGGCATTGGCGCCAAGGCGTGATTTATTATCGGTTCCGTCAAGATCTATGAGGGTGGTATCGATTTGTACTTGGCGCAAAGCGTCAAGACCCACGATATTTTCAACAATTTCGCTATTCACATGCTCCACAGCACGCGTAACACCTTTACCCTTATAGCGTTTTTTGTCTCCATCGCGCATTTCAAGGGCTTCGCGTGTGCCTGTGGAGGCACCGGAAGGCACGGCGGCACGACCAATGTGACCGGATTCAAGACCCACTTCTACTTCTACGGTGGGATTACCGCGAGAATCCAAAATTTCACGGGCGTGAACGGATACGATAGTACTCATAATTTACTCCTAACTAATGGCATTATTGCCGATTTTTATAATATAGTTGACGCAAGCCATCCAAAATAAGGTCTGGCACAACCTCATGAAAACAATTGCTGATTCTAGCAATATCTGCTGCAAATCCACCGGTAGCCACAATACGCACTGAGCCTTTAAGTTGCTTTGCAAGGCGCGCAGTCAGGCCTTCTACCAAACAAGCGTATCCAAAAACAATACCGTGTTGAATGCTTGAAGCTGTATCCTTGCCGGGAATGGGTTCAAGGTCATGACATTCAAGATTAATGCGCGGTAATTTGGCAGCATTGGCCGTTAGGGCTTGGGCTGCTGTGTGCACACCGGGAAATATGAGACCGCCAAGATAATCATTGGCTTGCACGCAATCAAAAGTAGTGGCTGTGCCAAAATCCACCACAATAAGCGATGCAGGTTCTGCAAAAAGTTTACGCGCCGCATAGGCACTCACAAGTCTGTCGGCTCCCACTTCCTTGGGATTACTGTAGCAATTTTTGAGCGGGATGGCTATATCTTTGGGCACTTCATAAAAAGGGGCACCCACAAAGCGCTCACAAGCTGCGCGCACCAAGGGAGTCATGCTTGGCACCACCGACGATGTTATACAAGCGGCAATATGATTTGTGTGACCTGCATGTTGCAATAATGTGTATAGTGTAAGCCCAAGGCTGTCGGCAGTTTGGCCTGCATCAGTGCGCAAAGTGTATGCCACATGCACAGGATTTTTACCAGTATCAGCAATATCCATACGCTCTGGGGCAAGTCCTACTTTAATGGAAGTATTGCCAATATCAAAAAGAAGAATAGAAGACCGCATCACCTGAGCCCTTATGCCAAGCGCATTGCATAATGCAACGCACTTCAAAAGAAAAGATACAAAGAAATGATATCCGAAAGTATTTACAAAATGATACTGCCAGAAATTTTCTTGACAGACAAGATTTTTTTAGATTAATAGGAATGCATCTTAATAAACAATATGGAGGATATTATGGAAGATAAAGTTCTTAAAGCCATGCAAGACGCTGGCAAGCCCGTTCGCCCCGGTGATATTGCCAAAGCCCTTGAGGTAGACAGCAAAGAAGTTTCTAAAGCCATTGACACTTTGAAAAAAGCCGGCAAGGTACATTCACCAAAGCGCTGCTATTACGAGCCCTTAGCCTAAGCGCTCGCATGAAGTTTGTGTCGCACGCCAGTGCGACACAAGCCATCATGGGGTTTGTAATATGTGCAAAGAAAAATTCAAAATTTGAATTTTAAGGCTTTAAAAAGGCGTTATGAGTCGTGTTTTTTGAAATCTTAAATGCGGCAAGCTTTATATTTCAAGGATAAGCTGTTGCCGCCATTAAAGTTTTTTGGAAAGGGGGTCTGGGGGAATAACCTTTTGTTCACAAAAG
>CAYJGS010000246.1:0-2653 GCA_964369505.1 uncultured Desulfovibrionaceae bacterium
TTTCGCTTAAATGTTATACCCTTGCGCCTGCCTTCTTTGCGAGAACGCGGCGATGATGTGTTGACCTTAGCGCAATTTTTTCTGCAAATGTACGTAAAAGACTATGCCCTACCGCCCACAACTCTTTCAGAAGCGGCCGAAAAATGGCTTATTGACTATGATTTTCCGGGCAATGTGCGCGAATTGCAAAACCTTATGGAAAGAGCTGTGCTCTTAGCCCACGGGCGTCCCATAGAACCGGGGCATTTTTTACTAGATCCTGATTCTTGGCCACTTTTTGAAGAACACGCGCAAGAGCTTGAAACCACTGCAAATGTAGCCCCCATACCAGAAGTAAATCATGATTCTTTACAAGCTCATGTTTCCTCTGCAGATACAGCACAAGTAAATAGTGCACAAAGTTCTGAACTTTTTGGGCAATCGGTTATTCCTTTGCACGAAATGGAACGTATAATGATTTTAAAAGGGCTTGAAATGACCGCCGGCAACAGAACACAAGCAGCGGACATTTTGGGAATTTCTGTGCGCACTTTGCGCAATAAGCTGAATGAATACAGATCTATGGGCATTGAAGTTGAGTAGATATTGTATAAAATAATTATGTATTTATGCAGCCTGCAGAAAAATGTTTTCTCAGGCTTTTTACTATAAAAATACTATTGCATTGGAGAGTATAATGTTGGATTTTATCCGTAACAGTGCCCAGTCCTTGGGTGTGAAAGTAGCTTTTGGCCTCATTATTCTTGTGTTCGTTTTTTGGGGCGTTGGCAATATGCAAAATATGAACGCCTCATCTGTGGTGGCTTCTGTGAATGGTGAATTTATCACCGCAGTAGACTTTGAGCGCACCTACAGGCAAGCCTATGAAGCTGTGCGTAGCCAAAATCCACAAATAACGCCGAATGAAATTAATAACATGCAATTGCCAAGGCAAGTTTTGGAACAACTGGTATTGGAATCTTTGCTTTTGCAAGAGGCAAAACGCCTAAATATATCTGTTTCTCCCTTGGAATTGCGCGCCATGATTGAAAAAATCCCTGCTTTCCACGATGCCCAAGGTAAATTCGATTCCCAAATTTATACACGCCTTGCCACTTCACAATTCCCAAGCGTGGGTGCCTTTGAAAAAAACCTTACCAATCAAGTATTGGCAGAAAAATTGCGTAAAGACTTAACAGCCACAGCCGTTACTCTGCCCACAGAAACTCGCGCATTTTATAATTATACCTTTGAAAAACGCGATGTGGAATATATTTTCTTTGCCGCTGATGCTGCCAAGGTGGCAGAGCCCACCGAAGACAGCATTAAGGCTGCTTATGAAAGTGAGCGCGCCCTCTATACCCTACCTGCCAAAAGCAATGTAAGTTATGTGCTTGTAAACGCTCGTGATCTTGGCAAACCACAAAGCATTACCGACGAAGCTATAAAAGCCTATTATGACAAAAATGTTGCAAAATTCAGCACCTCGGCCAGAGCAAAAGTTCGCCATATTTTGTTGCGCTTAAATGCCGAAAGCACCGAAGCAGATGTGCAAAAAGCCGAAAGCACCATGGCTGAAATCCAAAAACAATTGAATGAAAATGCGGATTTTGCCGAACTTGCCATTAAATACTCCGAAGACGACGGCACAGCCCCCAATGGCGGCGACTTAGATTGGGTTGGTATTGGCGAAACAGTGCCCCCTTTCAATGACGCAGTGTTTGCCATGCAAGCAGGGCAAATTTCAGCCCCTGTGCGCACCGACTTTGGCTTACACCTTATTAAGGTAGAAGAAGTGGAAGAAGCCAAAGTGAAACCCCTTGTCGAAGTTTCTGACGAAATACGCATAAATATTGCAGAAGAAGCCGGCCTTGCAAAAATTCGCGAAGTGGTAGACACACTTATTGAAGCCAATATCCTTGGCAACGATTTAGCAGAAGCAGCCAAAGCTCAAGGGCTTAGCCTTGAAGAAACCGGGCTTAAAACTGCAGCGGAATTAGAAAGCCTTTTGAAAATCAACGCCCAAGCAGCTGCTGACATTATGGAAAAAGGCCAAGGCGTTCCCTTAGATTCTTCTTTGCAAACAATTGACAATGCTTATATAATAGCTCGCATAAAAGAAAAAATGCCTTCGTCTGTGCGCCCATACGATTCTGTAAAAGCAGACATTATACAAAAGCTCAAAAATCAAGCGGCCATGGAAACGGCCTTAAAAACTGCCGGAGAAACCAGCAAAACCTTAAAAGATACAGCTCCGGAAGGCTTGAGCATTGAAAGTATCCCCATGATAAATAGAGGGGGGCCTGTGGGTGTTTTTGGCGAAAAGCCTGACATGTCCGTGGCTTTATTTAATGCCAACAAAGGAGAGTGGTTACCAAGCGCCTATGCTGTTACTGTTGACGGTAAAAACGGCGCGGCTCTTGTGCGTGTGAGCAATCTAGTCCAAGCCCAAGAAGGTGATTGGAAAACCATGGAACAAATCCTTGAAAGTGTACTCACAAACCAACACCGTGACAAAATGTTCCAACTCTTTATGCTTGCCCTTTCTAATAAGGCCGAAGTGGAAATATTAAACGAAGCGTATTTCAGCACCGTATCGCAATAAGGTAAATTAAAAAGAAACACATAGTAAGAATCCACCACCCTAGCTGGTGGTTTTTCTTATGCGCCTGTA
>CAYJGS010000247.1:0-2647 GCA_964369505.1 uncultured Desulfovibrionaceae bacterium
CAAACCGATGTCGGCAAGCACTTCTGCTGCTTCTTGCTTAACGGCAGGGTCAATCCGAGCACGTACATAATCACTGGCTGGCATACAGCATCTCCTTATACTACAAGTTTATGGTCTTATATAAATGTAGCTCAAATGAGCACAAAGTCAAGTATGCATAGTAACCTGTCGTTTTTATATAACAAAAAAATTCAAATACAGGTAATCAACTAAGTAGTTCTGAAATTCCTGCCACTGCAAAATAAGTGCATCGCAATTCTTTTATTACAATTGTATATCCAGTTCTTTCATCTTTAACCACAATTGCTTACGCGTGATACCAAGGTGCGTGGCGGCCTGCATTTTTTTTCCGCCCGTATGCGCAAGAGCTTCTAAAATACGAGCTCGCTCCACTTGTGCACGTGTTTCTGAAAGTGTGGGCGCTGCCGCAAGAATGGGTTCTTCTTGCTGCTTAGTGCTTTCTTCTTGCTGTGAAGAAGCATGCACACGAATACGGTCAGGTAACTCTGCCACACGTATGGTATCTCCAGTGGCAAGCAGTACCGCCCTTTCAATACTATTGCGCAATTCTCGCACATTACCGGGATAAGAATATGTATACAAAGCTTGTTTAGCCTCTTCTGAAAGACTTAGTTTGCGATTATGGGTAGAGCAAAACATCTCCATAAAATGCGCCACTAAAAGCTGTATATCTTCACCGCGCACCCTTAGTGGTGGCAAATGAATGGGAACAATATTAATACGATAGTACAAATCTTCTCGAAAAGTTTTTTCTTCAAGAGCTTGTTCTAAATTTTTAGCCGTGGCAAAAACCATGCGCACATTCACATGATGCGGCGTATTGCCCCCAATGGGGGTAATTTCTTGATCTTCAAGCACGCGCAAAAGCTTAGCTTGAATAGCTAAGGGCATTTCTCCAAGTTCATCAAAAAAGAGTGTTCCTCCATTGGCCGCGTCAAATTTTCCCTTTCTGGCATTTTGCGCTCCGGTAAAGGCGCCTTTTTCATGCCCAAAAAGCTCCGATTCCAAAAGCTGCTCCGGTAATGCCGCACAATTGATTTTAATAAAAGGTTTGGAAGAACGTCCACTCAAGTTATGCAAGGCAGAAGCCACCAGTTCTTTACCGCCACCGCTTGGCCCTAAAATCAAAACAGGCACACAAGCGTCGGCAATGGAATTGATACGGTCAAAAACCTTAAGCATAGCCGGACTTTTACCTATAAATTCCACCCCTCTTTCATAGCGCAAACGAGTGTTTTCTTTTTTCAAATCTAAATACTTACAATATCTTTCCACCGCAATGAGCAAGCCGTCGCTTTGAAAAGGTTTGCACAAAAAATCAAAAGCACCTTCTTTAATGGCCTGCACCGCAAGCTCTACCTCAGGAAAAGCCGTAATAAGAATAACGCCCAATTCCGGCATATATTCACGAATATGCCGCAACAAATCTAAGCCACTCATGCCAGGCATGCGTAAATCGCTGATAATAAGGTCAAATTCTTGTTCTGTCAGCATTGGCAGAGCGTCTTCGGCACACGCTGCAGCTTGTACTGCATATCCGGCTTTTTGCAAAGCGTGTTGCATGCCTATACGCAAAGAAAGTTCGTCTTCAACAAGTAGTATGGAATAATTGCCCATAGATTTCACCTGAAATTACTATATAATATTTAAAGGTATTGATATTTCAAAAACAGCTCCATCATAGACAATAGTATCATGTAAAGGAGCATTATCAGTCACAAGTCGCAACGTACCGCCGTGTTGCGTTATCAGGGCGCTAGAAACAGCCAAACCTAAGCCGGTACCTTGACCTTCTGGTTTTTCGGTAAAGAATGGATTAAAAATCTTTTCCTGAATTTCCTTGGTCACACCAGGGCCTGTATCTGCCACAATAATATACAGGAAATCATCCTTCGTATAGGCTTTTAACAACACAGCAGCCACATTGTCGCTGGTACTTTGCCTATCTTTTACGGCATAGGCAGCATTGAGCACCAAATTTAATAATACTTGCCCTATTTTGTCAGGATCAAGTTGCACCATGGGCATATGCGGCATAAAACATATATGCATGGCTATGCCATGACGGCTCAAAGAAAAGTCCGCTAATTTTTGGCATTGCGCAAAAATATCTTCGATGGAAGATTCGCGAATGGAAAGCGGTGTTGGTCTGGCAAAACGCAAAAACTCACTTAAAGTGCGGCGAATTTTTTCAAGGCTTTCGTTAATTACTTCAATGTGTTGTTGCCGCATTTGCGCATCCATATCGCCTTCGCAAAGATTTTGAAAACACAATATGGTGCCGCCTAAGGGGTTGTTAATTTCATGCGCAAGCCCAGAAGCCAATTGCCCAACCGTTGCCATTTTATCTGCCTGCAACATGCCTTCGATACTGCGCAAACGTTCTTCTTCAATTTCGTGCAGACGCGTGAGCATCCACACAAAACTATTTTGTAGCTTACCTATTTCGTCTTCTCGATGGGGCAAAAGGGGCAAATTTTGTGAAAGCTCACCTTCTAGAGTAATGGTTTTCATGGTTTTGGTAAGTTGCCGAATGGGTGAAACAAAATGCCTTCCCACAAGCCACACAACCACAGTAGAAATGAGCAAAAAAACAGCTGCCAAGGCTAAAATTTCGTTGCGCAAG
>CAYJGS010000248.1:0-2604 GCA_964369505.1 uncultured Desulfovibrionaceae bacterium
AATGTGCGGTGAGTTTCAAAATATTCGAGAAAATATGCCATTATGCAACCCATAAAATCATGAGAAAAATATGAGTACAATACCTCCTTGCCCCAAGTGTCAATCTCCCTATGTGTATGAAGATAGCAGTCTTTTTATTTGTCCAGAATGCGCCCACGAATGGAATCAACAAGATGCAGAAAATGATGCAAGCGCTCTTGTCCGCGATGCCAATGGAACCGTACTCCAAGATGGAGATACCGTTACCGTTATCAAGGATTTAAAAGTAAAAGGCGCCTCAGCTGTGGTAAAAGTCGGCACCAAGGTAAAAAATATTCGTTTGGTAGATGGTGACCATGATATTGATTGCAAAATTCCGGGCATTGGCAAAATGGGACTAAAATCTGAGTTTGTACGTAAAGCCCTTGACTAGGAGCCTTGCCGAAACTGCCTACATCTTGAAATTATATCTCCAAGCGCTATTCACTTTGCATGTAAAAAATTGGCGTATTAAAACATGGATTATCGCTAAATGATGTGCTGTTAGTCTATTTGTCGCAAGTAGTTTTGTATTTGTGTGCAAGTTATGGCAAAAGCTTTGGTCGCGTCTTTTTGTACTGTATTGAACCATTGCGCAGTAAGGTTTATAGCTTCAGGAACAGAAAGATGGGCAGTCCATTGTAGTTCTTTATGGGCTAGGCTTGGGTCTAGCTGCAACAAGGTGTTTTCTGGTTTATGTTCAGATTTTTCCTGTAGAGTATACATATCTAAAGGTGCGCCAATGCTTTGTAAATATATTTCGGTGATAGCTTGTACGGTATAGTGCGCGATGTCTTTAAATGGTGCAAAATTATACGCTTTAGAATATATTTCAGGTTCAATATAGGCTTTTTTAGCAAGGGTAAGATACCCATAAAGAGCGTCTAAAACGTGTTGCCACGGTCTGACGGATAAGGGATTGCGTAAAATGATTTTTTCATTTTTGGCAAGGGCTGCGGCAATATCCGGTAATATGCGAAAGGCTGTATAATCGCCGCCGCCTATAACATTGCCGGCTCTGGCCGAAGCGCAGCCAATGCCTTTTTCTTGTAAAAAAGAATTTCTATAAGAATCGATGGCAAGCTCGGCCATGGCTTTAGAGGCAGAATAAGGATCCTTGCCACCAAGTGCGTCACTTTCTCTATATGCCCAATGCCATTCTTTATTTTCATAGCATTTATCGGTAGTGATGCAAATAACAGCTTTACAAGAGGGCAGTGTTCGCACGCATTCAAGCACATGTACAGTGCCTTGAGCATTGGATAAAAACGTGTGCACAGGATCTTCATAAGATGCCAAAACAATGGCTTGAGCAGCAAGGTGTAGCACAATTTCCGGGTTAAAATCGTGCATTGCTCGGCTTAAGTTTTTTAAATGGCAAATATCGCCCATATGGCTTTGCATATGTTTTTGTAAATGAGCACTAAGATACAGATTGCCGCGCATATTTTTTGGTTCAAGGCTATATCCACAAACTGTGGCACCAAGCTCTTTAAGCATAAGCGCAAGCCAAGCCCCTTTAAATCCGGTATGGCCGGTAAGGAAAACTTTTTTTCCTGTAAAAAATTTTTTTAATTCCAGCATTTCCATGGTGCTTTTTGGCTGTCCCAGAGTTTATTTAAAAGTTGTTTTTCGCGTAAAGTGTCCATGCATTGCCAAAAACCTTTATGTTTAAAAGCCATGATTTCCCCAGCTTGGGTAAGAGCCATAAGGGGTTCTTCTTCCCACATATATCCGTAAGGCTTTTAGCTGTCAGCTTGTGGGATATATTTAAAAATAGTGGGATTACATACAAAAAAACCGCCATTAATCCAAGTGGTGGTATTTTTTTCTTTCTCTTTAAATCCTATAACTTTATCACCGTCAAATTCAATAATACCAAAACGCTCTTGAGGTTGTATGGCTGTCATGGTTAAGGCTTTATGGTGTTTTTTATGAAATTCTACTGTGGCGTTGATGTCAATATCGGCAACACCGTCTCCATATGTTAAAAAAAAGTGCTCTTCGTGTTCTAGCAATGGTTTGAGCATTTGCAGGCGTGTGCCCGTATTGGTTTTTAAACCCGTATCAATGAGCGTTACTTTCCAATCTTCTGTGACATTATTGGTCATGGTAATTTCATTTTTGCAGTAAGTGATGGTGTGTTCTTTTGAATGTAAGGCATAGTTTGCAAAAAAATCTTTAATAAGCTGCGCTTTATAGCCGCAAACAATAATAAAATCATTGTGGCCATAGTGGAGATAAATTTTCATAATATGCCAAAGAATGGGCATATTTCCAATTTTTATTAAGGGCTTTGGTAAAGAAACATCTTCTTCGTCGATACGTGTTCCAAAACCACCTGCAAAAATGACTGTTTTCATAATAGTGCCTTTTGAAATACTCTGTGTGGGAAGCTATGTATACTTTGTGATAACGTGTTTAATAGTCATAGGGCAAGCGAAAACCACGTGTTTTGACACAGCAAATAACGTAATCAGCACTCAGGAGGTAAGTGAAGTTTTTTGCACTAGATGTAGGGATAAGAAAAATTTGGAGCGGGAGACGGGATTTGAACCCGCGACTTCAACCTTGGCAAGGTTGCAC
>CAYJGS010000249.1:0-2595 GCA_964369505.1 uncultured Desulfovibrionaceae bacterium
GCAGCGTTAAGATGATGGCATCTTTTTGTAAGCCACGAGGTATACGCTTTATCCACATATCCACGGTGAGTGTAGCCGGAGACCGCATAAATGACATTCCGGCCCCTTCACAAAAGCTCACAGAAGACACGTTCTTTTATGGTCAAGATGTAAGCAATCAATATGTGCATAGTAAATTTATAGCTGAGCGTGTGCTTTTTGAAGCCATGCAAGAAGGACTAGACGCTAAAATCATGCGTGTGGGAAATCTGGCAGCGCGTGAAAGCGATGGAGAATTTCAAATCAATTTCACCACCAATGCCTCAGCCGGCCGTTTACGCGCCTATAATGCTGTTGGAGCCTTTCCATTAAGCGCCATGCAAACACAAATGGAATTTTCGCCCATAGACAGCACAGCCAAGGCCGTGTTATTGCTTGCAAAAACGCCATCAGCATGTTGCGTTTTCCACCCTTTTAACAATCACAATGTGTTTTTAGGGGATGTTATCTTAACTATGCGCCGTCTGCATATGGATATTGAGCTTACAGAAGATGACGAATTCCAAAACAAGCTTGACGACGCCAAGGGAGATAGTGAAAAAGCGCAAACATTAACCACGCTCCTTGCCTATGAACAATATGGCGAATATGCAAATGCACAAAGCATTGAGGTGGATAATGCGTACACAAGCCAAGTGCTCTATCGCATGGGCTTTGCGTGGCCAAACACTTCATCCAGCTATATCCATCAGTTTTTGCAAGCACTTTCCACATTGGGCTTTTTTGATAAGGGTGAATAATGCAGTCAAAAACATTTAAACGGAATGGACACCTTTTAGAAAAAAAATTCAGGGAATACCTCATTCCAACGACCCTTAGCGGTATGTCCATGATGATTGCTTGTATTGTAGACGGCATCATTGTGGGGCAAACCATAGGGGCCGACGCCATGGCAGCTATCAATGTGGCAGAACCTATTATTATGTTCTTACAAATTGTTTTCATGCTCTTTGCTGCGGGCGGAGCCACCTTGGTTTCTGTTGCCAAAGGAGAGCGCGATACAAATAAAGCCCATGCCGCATTTACCCTAAGTCTTGGTGGTATGTTCTTTGTTTCTTTGCTTTTTATATGTGTGGGTATATTTTATATTGATGCATTAACACATGTAATTTGCAATAACGAAACGCTGTTCAACTATACCAAACAATATATGCATATACTCTTGCTGGGGGCACCACTCATGGTGCTTGTACCCGGCATGAGTTTTTTAATACGCGCAGATGGCCGCCCGCAACTCTCTGCGCAAATGCTCATTGTGGCAAATGTGGTCAATCTATGTATGGATTTTGTGTACATTTCCTTTTTTAATATGGGCATAGCCGGCGCGGCACTCGCTACAGTAACGGGCTATACTGTGGGATGTATTTGGATAATGCGCTATTGGTTTTCCAAAGAACGCACGTTGAAAATAATCTCTTTAACCAAGCAAAAACTTGCCTTATTGGGGGAGATTTTTAGTTATGGCTCAGCCATAAGTGTTACTACCCTATTATTATCTTTGAATATATTATTTATTAATCAAATTGTGCTTGCCTTAGGCGGAGCAAATGCCATGGCTGTATTTACCGTGTGTAATTTTTCCATTGCACTTATCTCTATGTTCATTACAGGCGCATCTGATACCATGGTTCCCCTGCTGGGTTTGCTCTATGGCGAAAAAGATTGGAGAGGCACGCGCTTTGTCTTTTTGCGCACCATGCTTGTGGTCATACTGTGCTGTGTCAGTTCTGCCTTGCTACTAGAGCTATTTCCTTCGTTTATTTTAAGCTTATTTAATGTGACAGAGCCTAGCACCGTAAGTATGGGTATTGTGGCCTTGCGCATCTTTGCCCTAAGCCTTGTGGGTGTGGGTATTTCTTGCACATTCATGTACTATTTACAGGTGATGAAACACCCAAAAATAGCTGTTTTCATTTCGTTTTTGCGTGGTTTTTTACTGCTCTTGCCTTTGGCATATCTGCTTTCCAACAGCTATGGCATTGAAGGCGTGTGGTGGGCCTATGTACTTGCCGAAATACTAACCCTATTGCTTGCCGTGGCAATATGCACATGGGTTTGGTATACCAATAAAGCACGCTATGCCAATTGGATTTTAGAAGAAAAACCGGCACAAAATGAAAAAGTATACGATGTAAGCATACACAGCGGCAGCGAAGAAGCTGTAGCTTTATCTCAAGGCTTAATTGCCTTTGGGAAAGAACATAATCTCTCAACAAAAAACGCTACCTTCCTCGGCCTGCTTGCAGAAGAAGCCACCGTAAACATTAATCAATATAATAAAGATCAAAAAGATTTAACAATAGACGTACTGTGCCGCATTGATGAAAAAAATATTTTATTAAGCTTACGTGACGACGGCAAAGCCTTAGATATATTTTCTACTAAAGATGATGATAATTTGATATTGGATAACATTACCGTCATGAAAAAAATAGCCAAAAAACTGGAGTATTCCCGCACATTGGGGCTCAACAGCACTGTAATGCTTTTAGAAAGAACTGCTTAGTCGAACATGAAAAACGCATTTTCAATGCATTTTTCTAAAGGCACGCTCAC
>CAYJGS010000250.1:0-2562 GCA_964369505.1 uncultured Desulfovibrionaceae bacterium
TCACAACAGTGTATATACCACCAACTTTATTGCAAATTTCCCAACTTACTTCAAAGGCCGTTGCTTGATCTAATTGCGTGTCCATATACGCTCCTTAAAGATGTGGTTACATATTATATAACACAAGAAAAATAGTCATAGAAATCAATTCACATATTGTTCTATAATTACAAATTTTGCTCAAAATCTGCCAATACGTTCATATAATTAATATAGGCATCATAGGGCGAGCCATAAGGGTTAAAATACTTATGCACATCTCCGTCGGCAAACCATTTTGTGCACATGTAATAAAAATGGTCAGAAGTTTGCAAGCGCCGCCATGTTTGTAAAATATCTGCATTTTTTGTGGCGCGCACACGCTCTTCCAGCTTATATACGGCTTCAATGGCATCGCGCTGCATGTCGTTGCCAAGCCATGCGGTAAGGTCTCTTTCTACATCCGCCCAAGATATTTCATTGTGAATATCAAGCTTTGCCATGGGCGCAATGCTTTCTACAGCTTCTGACGGCGTGATAAAACGGAAATTAGGATTGGCAAATATTTTTTCGGGCAATGCACGCATGAATGCAAAAATACCCGTCTCTTCCCACTGGTGCTCGCCAAAGGTTTCATAATCCATAAATAAGTTTATTATTTCGCCCTGCAAGCCTGCCGTATGCACCCAATCAGAAAATTTTTCTGCCGTCAAAGGAAATTCCGGCCAACCTTGATTGGAAAAACGAAAAGCTATATCATCAGAAAGATTATAATTTTTAAGAAGTAATTTTAAATCAAGGCAATTCACAGGTTGATACACCATATTAGGACTGCGCCAACCAAGCACATGGTCTGCACCTTCTGCCAATATGGCTGTATATCCAAGCTCTTCCACAATTTTTGCAATGCGATTGCTATAGATAAGCTCAGTATTTCTAAACACTTTGGGTTTTACATCGAAATATTTTTCTATCATCTGCGAATGCAATTGCACTTGTTGCTTAAAATCTTCCGGCGAATATAACACAGCTAAAGAGTGAGCATAGGTTTCGGCAAGCAATTCCACGCAGCCTGTTTTCACCAATTCTTGAAAAGAATGCAAAACATCAGGCGCCCATTGCGCAAATTGGTCCATAACCACGCCGGAAAGAGAAAAGCTTATTTTAAATTTACCTTCGTGCTGGCGTATCATGTCCAAAAGCAAGGCGTTCATGGGCAGATAGCATTTTCTGGCAACTTTTGCTAAAATTTCACTATTGGCTTTGTCGTCTTCATAAAAATGGCTATGACCTAAATCAAATACAGTATAATGCCGCAAACGATAAGGCTGATGCACTTGAAAATAAAAACATATTGATGACATAATTTTATTCCATACTGGTAAAATTTTTACACTTTTTGCGCGCACGCTTCATAAACGTCTATGAGCTTGTTGGCGGCATTTTCCCAACGGATATGTTGTAATTCTTCACGGCATTGTTTGACCATTTCTTTGGCCAGCCGTGGATAATTAAGCACGGCGCAAATTTTATCGGCCATGGCGCGTACATCCCAAAAATCCACTTTAAGAGCATTTTGTACCACTTCTGCCACACCCGATTGCCGCGAAATAAGCACAGGTGTGTCATAAGCCATAGCCTCAAGCGGCGCTATGCCAAAAGGTTCTGAAACAGAAGGCATTACGTATAAATCGCTCATGGCATACATGCGATCCACATCTTGCCCTTGCAAAAAACCCGCAAAATGAAAACGGCTACCCATGCGCTTTTGCGCCACCATGCGCACCATGCGCGGCAACATATCACCGCTGCCCGCCATGATAAAGCGTACATGCGGCATGCGTTCAAGAACTAACTTAGCGGCATTAATAAAATATTCCGGCCCTTTTTGATAGGTCACACGCCCCATAAACAGCACATATTTTTCATTTTCATTATGCTGCGGTATGTTCAGGCTTGCGCGTGATTCTTCTTGAGTCACCGCATTGTGCACCACTTGAATTTTTTCTGGGTCAATACCATACAGTGCCGTGATACGCGCCTTGGTATAATGGCTCACAGTCACAATAACATCGGCAGCTTCAAGGCCGGCTCTTTCGATGGTGGCCACTTCAGAATTCAGATGTGCCCCACTGCGGTCACTTTCTAAAGCGTGTATATGCACCACAAGGGGTTTACCGCTCAAATGCTTAGCCACAATGCCAGCAGGGCAGGTCATCCATTCGTGCGCGTGTATAACGTCAAAATCTTCATGGGCAAGACCGAGCACACTTTGACTATAGCGGAAAACTTCGCCCATCAAATCATGTCCATAGCCGCCGTGCAAGGAAAGCACAGTTTCGCCTTGTTGCACTTTTTGTTGCGTATTACGCACAACATGCAATAATTTTTCGCTGGTTTCTGTGGAAATCATGCTGGAAGCTTGCTCCATAAAAGCCATAGGCATAATGCATGGGTCATACATATACGAATGCTCTGCTTGGGTTCCATAATGCGCATACATGGCTTGCACTTCGGCATAGCTTTCTTGCGTGGCATAGGCATGCAATAGCGAAGGCACAGGATACATATGCAAGCGCTCTT
>CAYJGS010000251.1:0-2498 GCA_964369505.1 uncultured Desulfovibrionaceae bacterium
AGATGTAGGGACGCATTTTAGGGTTCCAACGACGGGTTTGGTGACCAAAGTGCACGCCCGTTTCCAGCATTTGCTTCATGCTGACGTATGCCATAATTTTCCTCCAAAAGGGTTTTTCGACTTCCACACTGACCCAGACCTCTCTACCCGTTTTTTGTTTACCACCATAGCATATACAGCTAAAATACATAAACAAAGTACGCCTTCCGCCCATGCAGAGGCTCGCGGGCACCCAAAGGCCGCTGCCAGAGTGTGCTTCGTTAAAGAGGAGTTCTTAGCTAAAAAACTCTTACAATGCAAGAACTTTTTTATAACCGTATGCCTCTCAATACACCTAAAGTTTTTAAGCCATTTGCCGTATAATTGCATTACAAGATTTGTGCTTTACAATTTTCTGTATGCTCAAGCTCTTGACCATTGCCCTAGGCCAACTTATTTTTATAAGGAAACACTGATTAAATAGTGTTTCCTTAATCAATAAGTATACAAACACCACTTCGTGGTGTTTGCGCCGCCTAAAGGCAGCAATGCTGTCTTGGCGGAAAGGCACAAAAATCAATCATTTAACGGACAAACAAAGCTCGCCCTATTCTTGATTTTTGGTCGCATTGGCTTTCGCCAACGCTCCATTTATGAAAACGCCGATTAAATCAGCGTTTTCATAAAGGTGTCACTGCAATTTCTGACAAAGGCTTATTTATGAAAAAGCTCTTCATCTCTTTGGTGTTTGTTGTTCTTTTTGCTACAAGTGCCCACGCATCCACAACCTTGCCAAATACTGCTACCATGTTTTTAGACGCCTTGCTTGTGGAAGACGCAAAAACGCTGGAAAAGTTGTTGCATCCCAATTATGTGCATGTCACCATTGCCGGTACAGTTATCAGTAAGGCAGGGCTTCTTGAGTATGTGCGCACGGGCAAAATACGCTTTACTAACCTGAGTTCCTCTAATGTAATCACATATAAATTTGGCCGTGTTACCATGATTACGGCAAGATTTATGATGGAAGGCGACTTGCTCGACGGTAACTATAAAGGGGTATTGCAATCGTCCATGGGCTTACAGCTTACCGATAAAGGCGAAAAAGTTATATTTTTCCAATCCACAAGCATTGCGGAATAATTAAAATAATATATTCAATTAGCACTGCCTTACCTTAGGTAGTGTCGTCAAATGCGTTTTTTTGCCGACACTACCTAAGGTAAGGCAGTTTTTTTGCTTAATCCCCATTTGCTAAAAATTCATTTATGTTGTATATGTCCTTGGTTAGAGGTTCAAAACCCATATCAATAACATCACGGAGTTTTCATGTTTGCATATATTTTTAGAAAGATTTTCGGCACAAAAAACGAGCGCTATCTTAAGGGTAAAAAGCACCTTGTGGACGCCATCAATGCCCTAGAACCAGAAATGGAAGCTTTAAGCCTTGAAGAAATTCCTTTACGCCTAGCTGCATTACGCAAAGAAGTGCAAGAAGGCGGCAAAAGCCTTGAAGATGTGCTTGTGCCCACCTTTGCCTTGGTGCGCGAAGCCTCGCGCCGAGTGCTTGGCATGCGCCATTATGATGTACAATTACTTGGCGGCATTGTTTTGCACAGCGGAAAAATTGCCGAAATGAAAACCGGCGAAGGCAAAACCCTTGTGGCAACACTGCCTGTGGTTTTGAATGCCCTTTCCGGTAAGGGTGTGCACGTGGTCACAGTCAACGATTATTTGGCCTCGCGCGATGCGGCATGGATGGGCAAATTATACGCGGCCTTGGGCTTAAGCACCGGCACCATTGTGCACGGTCTTTCTGACGAAGAGCGCAAAGTTGCCTACAATGCCGATATCACCTATGGCACAAATAATGAGTTTGGTTTTGACTATTTACGCGACAATATGAAATTTTATACCCAGCAATTGGCGCAACGCGGGCACAATTTTGCCATTGTGGACGAAGTGGACTCTATTCTTATTGACGAAGCCCGTACACCTCTTATTATTTCCGGTGCATCTGAAGACGCCGTTGGGCAATACCGCATTATGGACGAAGTGGTGCGCAAGCTTAAGCCCGAAACAGACTTTACCATTGATGAAAAAGCGCGCAGTGCCATGCTTACCGAAGAAGGTGTTGCCCATTGCGAGCAGTTACTCAAAGTCGATAACCTCTTTGATCCTGCCAATATTACCGCACAGCACCACGTGCTACAAGCCCTTAAAGCACACCATGTATTCAGGAAAGATATTGAATATATTGTACAAAATGACCAAGTGGTTATTGTTGATGAATTTACAGGGCGCCTTATGCCCGGGCGGCGTTTTTCCGATGGATTACACCAAGCTTTAGAAGCCAAAGAGCGTGTGACCATTGCCGCAGAAAACCAAACGCTTGCTTCGGTTACATTCCAAAACTATTTCCGTTTGTATGATAAACTGAGCGGCATGACAGGTACAGCCGACACAGAAGCTGTGGAATTTCATGAAATTTACGGCCTTGAAGTTATTAGCATTCCGCC
>CAYJGS010000252.1:0-2436 GCA_964369505.1 uncultured Desulfovibrionaceae bacterium
AAGGGGGTCTGGGGGAAGAACCTTTTGTTCACAAAAGGTTTTCCCCCAGAAGGCCTTGTCAACATTCTGTGGGCAGGCTTTACAGCCTGCCCTTAGCAAATCTTGAGCATAACTAACGGAAGGCATTTATGACCGAAGTCACCATTACCGAGCACTTACTTCTGCACCAAAAACGCAGTCCACATGCTACTGGCCAATTTACAAGTCTTTTGTACGACCTTGTATTATCCGGAAAAATTATTTCGCGCCATGTGAATAAAGCCGGACTCTTGGATGTTCTTGGCGGCACAGGCCAAGTTAATGTTCAAGGCGAACATGTACAAAAACTTGATGACTTAGCCAATGAAGTGCTCATCTATCGAATGGAGCGCTGTGGGCACTTGTGCGCCATGGGTTCGGAAGAAAATGCCGAGCTCATCCGCGTTTCACCCGAATTTCCCCAAGGTGATTACATACTCATATTTGATCCGTTAGACGGTTCCACCAATATTGACGTAAACATTAATGTGGGCACCATTTTTTCCATTTTGCGCCGCCCCAAGGGCCACACAGGTGAAGTAAAAATGGAAGAAGTGCTGCAAGCCGGCACCCAGCAAGTGGCCGCCGGCTATATTCTCTATGGCCCTTCTACCATGCTTGTGCTCACCACTGGCGATGGCGTGCACGGCTTTACCTTAGACCCCGGTGTGGGTGAATTTTTACTTTCTCACCCCAATATCAATATGCCCAAGCGCGGCAAAGTATTTTCTGTGAACGAAGGCTATTGGCACCATTGGGATGCTGCCACCAAGCAGTGCGTAGACTGGTTTAAAAACCCACAAAATGCACATAATGTAAACTATTCCGCGCGATACGTGGGTTCACTTGTGGCAGATTTTCACCGCACTTTGCTCAATGGCGGCATCTATATGTATCCTAAAGATACCAAAAAGCCCGAAGGTAAATTACGCCTCATGTGCGAAGCTGCTCCTTTGGCCTTTTTAGCAGAACAAGCCGGAGGGCGCGCCAGCACAGGGCAAGAAAATATTTTGGACATAGTGCCAAGCCAATTGCATGCAAGAACACCGCTCTTCATCGGTTCAGAAGAAGATGTTAACGATATAGAACGCATATATAAAGAAAACAACAGCTAGGTATATTTGTGATTTGCTTAGGCATTGAAAGTTCCTGTGACGAAACAGCCCTTGCACTTGTGCAAGATGGGCACCTTGTAGATTCCATATTGGCAACCCAAGTGGAATTGCACGCCCTCTTTGGCGGTGTGGTACCAGAGCTTGCCTCGCGCGAGCATTATCGCCTCATAGGCAAACTTTACGACACCTTGCTTGCCCGCAATAACCTTTCCCCCACACACATAGATTATTATGCCGTTTCACGCGGGCCGGGCCTCTTGGGCGCTCTGCTTGTGGGCGTGGCCTTTGCCAAAGGATTAGCTCTGGCAAGCCAAAAACCCCTTATAGGTATCAATCATTTGCACGCCCACCTTTTGGCCGTTGGGCTTAAAGATGCTGACTCAAATACAGGTGAACTCATTTTTCCAGCACTTGGCGTGCTTGTATCTGGCGGGCACACGCACCTCTACCATATGCAAAGCCCAAGACATATGGAACTTATAGGAAAAACGCTTGACGATGCCGCCGGTGAAGCCTTTGATAAAGTAGCAAAAATACTGGGGCTACCCTATCCCGGTGGGCACATACTCGACCAATTGGCCAAACGCGGCACCCCCGAAACCAAAGGCAAAAAACTTTTTCCACGCCCCTATACCGACAATGACAATTTGGATTTCAGCTTCAGTGGCCTAAAAACCGCCGCCCATCTCTATATTTCACAGCATCCAGAACTCATGCCAAAACAGGGTTTTCAAGAAAACTTTGACCCCCTTTCAGCTCCGGAAGAACTCTGCCATATGTGCAAAGCCTTTGTGGACGCCATTGTGGATACCCTATGTATCAAAAGCAAGCGCGCACTCAATACATTTCCACACATTAAACATATTATCTTGGCCGGAGGTGTTGCTGCCAATAGCCACCTACGTAGCGCCATGCAAGAACTTATTAGCCAAAAAGGTGGCGAGCTCTTGGTACCTTCTCCAAAGCTTTGCACCGACAATGCCGCCATGGTGGCCTATGCCGGATGGCTTTATGCCAAAGAAGGCTTAGCCCATAAACTTGACTTTGAAACCATCCCCCGCGGAAGAAGTATTCCCGAAGATTTTGTGCATATAAAGTAA
Organism: uncultured Desulfovibrionaceae bacterium; assembly: GCA_964369505.1. Lineage (GTDB taxonomy): Bacteria > Desulfobacterota > Desulfovibrionia > Desulfovibrionales > Desulfovibrionaceae > CAYJAD01. The sequence continues at coordinate 2,234 of CAYJGS010000252.1, forward strand.
TTTTTACAGAAAATTAGGGTTCCCCCAGACTGCTTACAAACCCCGCATTATAAAACAGAAAAGTTCAAAACGTGAATTTTCAGGCTTTAGAAGCGTTGTGTTAATAATAAATTTTTGAGAACCTTAGATGCGGCAAAATTTGCATTTTTGGAATAATCTATCGCCGCCATTAAAGTTTTTTTTGGAGGGGGTCAATTTTGAGC
>CAYJGS010000253.1:0-2426 GCA_964369505.1 uncultured Desulfovibrionaceae bacterium
CCATTTCTTGTGGCCAACCTTCTGGGTCGCCGATAATCCAATTTAAGGTATTGGTGTCGTAATCAATGTTTACAACGGCGTCTTGGTGACGACCGGAAAGGGTGATGGAGTTGGTTTTTTTGTCATACCAAAGGGCATTGTTGTGGAACCAATCGTGCGGGTCTTGGCTGCCGGAACCGGCCACATCTTGGGGTAAGAATTCTTTAAAGTCCCAAGTGCGTAAAACCTTGCCGGTTTTGCGGTCGAGCAGGGCAATCATATCTTCTACGGTGTCGGTATGGAAATCTTGGGTTAGAGCCAAGATGTTGCCGTCTTCCATTTCCCATTGGTCATGGTGATAGTTGCCGGGCATACGGAATTCATTATAAATTTTGCCAAGCAAGTTCATTTCAGAAAGACCCACGGAGTTGTAAGGCATGCGGCTAAAACGGTGTGAACCGATGATGATATTACCATTTTTAAGGCGCTTTAAGTCAAAGGTTGTGTTGACGGTAAATGTCCAGCGGATATTGCCCTGATAGTCATAACCAAGTGGGTTGTTTTTACCGGCCGGCGAAAGGAACATAATGTCTGTGCCAAAATAATCTAAGGAAGTTGTGATAGAGCGGCAACGGCAAGTGTCTGCAGCTAATTTGGCTGTTTTGATGGTAAAGGTTTTTTCTGTACCATTATCAAGGCTTATGGTAACTTTGTTGGCATAGTCTTCGTACAAGCACAGCACAGGGATAGCGTGAGATGTGCCCGCTGCAAAGGTATGAACAATATTTTCACGAGCATTATTTTTGCCGTGCAAAGTCATGGTAGGTGTGGCGTTTTTATCGGTTTTAAAAAGTATAAGCGCTGCTAAGGGGTTAATTAAATAGGGATTAAGAAGAACATGCGCTTCTTCAAGGCTTGGTTTTTCTTTTTCAAACTTTGCTAAAAAAGCTGCCTCGGCTTTGTTTTGGCTTGTGATTAAATGCTCTTCATAGGTATAAGCGACTTTTTTACTCATGCGTAACTCCTTAAAAATGCGTTTTTTGGTTTTTTTGAACAATTTTAAACAAGTATGCCCATTGCTAAATAGCATTGTTTTAACTTTGGGAATTTGTATGCCTTCTCACTAACAAAGTTTTTTGTCTTAAATTGTCTTTTGAAAGACAAAATGAAGGTTTTTTGTGGATTTTTTCGCAAAGTAGCGTTTTTTGCATGTATCTATTTTTAATGTTTGTTTATTATGTAATTTTATTTCGCACTTAGGAGCTTGCTTATGCATATAATTTGTGCTGATTTGGGCGGAAGCAATAGCCGTTTTGGGCATTTTACCCTTGAAAATAATCATGTTATTTTGCGTGCGCAACATGTGTGCCCAACATCTGCGCTTAAAAATACGCGTGATGTTCTTTGTGCTATTGAATATATGGGCATAGATTTGAATATTGTCCATATGTATTGTTTGGGTATGGCAGGGCCTGTGGAAGAAAACGGGCTTTGTGCTTCTTTGACCAATGCTTCTTTACGTGTGGATTTTCGCCATTTGCCTTGGGTTAGGCAGGGAAAGAAGTTTTTGCTGGTCAACGATTTTGCCTTGCAAGCCTATGCTTCTCTTGCTCCTGACGTTTTATTGTCCCCTATATTACCTACACAAGAAAATCAAGACTCAATACAAAAGAAAGCCGTGCGCGGTATTTTGGGGGCTGGCACTGGTTTGGGTACAGCGGCTCTTATTCCAGCAAAATCTGGTGGCTATAGCATAATGCAGGCCGAAGGCGGGCATGTGGACTTTCCTTTTTTGGGCGCTGCAGAGCAAGATTTTGCGCAATTTGCCATGAAACATTTACAGCAATCTCGTTTAAGTGCCGAAGATATTTTGTCGGCGCGTGGTTTAAGTCTTATCCATGCCTATGTGCATAATGTTGTGCTAAGCCCAAAAGAAGTTGCCGCTGCTTTGAATGATGCTACAAGCCCTGTTTTAGAATTATACGCGCGTTTTTTAGGGCGTTTTTGCCGCCATTGGGCTTTGAATACGTTGTGTTTTGGGGGGTTATATCTTGGGGGTGGTGTGCTTATGAAAAATCCAATACTATTACGCAATACACATTTTCAACAAGAGTTTTATGCTTGCCCTTTTGCTATGCAGGCTACGCTTAAAAAAATCCCCGTATTGCTTATGCAACATGAATTTGCAGGGCTTTGGGGAGCTGCGTATCTGGCTAAAATGCATGTACAATGTGCGTAATTGTTTGACTAAATGGCTAAGGTCAGCGTTGTGCGGTTAAAGTTAAATGCGCTTAAAAGTTGCCAGATGCAAGGAAGCGAGCATAGAATTATAAATTAACGCGTTTTGAGGGGAAAGAGGGGAACTTGAGGGGGGAAAGGGGAACTTTTTGGCGTTAGCACTTGTCCCTTTAGGGGAAAGTTCCCCTTTCCTCTCTCAATAATTAAAA
>CAYJGS010000254.1:0-2411 GCA_964369505.1 uncultured Desulfovibrionaceae bacterium
CAAAACGTAAAAACTCACTTAAGGTGCGGCGAATTTTTTCAAGACTTTCATTAATTACTTCAATGTGTTGTTGGCGCATTTGCGCATCCATATCGCCTTCACAAAGATTTTGAAAACATAATATGGTGCCGCCTAGGGGATTGTTAATTTCATGTGCAAGCCCAGAAGCCAATTGTCCAACCGTTGCCATTTTATCTGCCTGCAACATGCCTTCGATACTGCGTAAACGCTCTTCTTCAATTTCATGTAAGCGTGTGAGCATCCACACAAAACTGTTTTGTAGCTTACCTATCTCGTCTTCACGATGGGGCAAAAGAGGCAAATTCTGCGAAAGCTCACCTTCCAAGGTAATGGTTTTCATGGTTTTGGTAAGCTGACGAATGGGCGAAACAAAATGCCTTCCCACAAGCCACAACAACACAGTAGAGATGAGCAAAAAAACAGCTGCCAAGGCTAAAATTTCGTTGCGCAAGCGAGAATTATACGCATCCATTTCGTTTAAAGAAAAATTCACACGGCATAAGCCCCAAAATTTAGAAGCTATGGCAAGGGGTACGGTTATGCACAAAACATGACCATCTTCTTTGGTATAGACTTCTTGCACAAAATCTTTTTTGTCGTGTAAAAGCGTTTGTATTTCTTTACTATTATATATTTTTCCGTATTCGCGTAAGTTATTATGGGCAAGCACCCTGCCTTGTGTGTTTAAGATAAAAAAGCCTCGCATGCGTGGATCAAGATGCATCATATCTTCCATGAAATATTCTAAATATTCACTCATGCCAGAAGGATCAACCATGCGCAATTCTTCATAAATTCTTGCATTGGTATATAAAAGTGCTGCACTTTTAGCTATACTTAAACCTTGTTGCACCGTATCACGATAAATAATGCTATTTTCACGCTCTATAATACCATAACTTACAAGAATGGTAAAAGTAATCAGCACAGGAATGGCGGTAAATAAAAGCTTTGCTTGCATGCCAAGGCGCATAATGCGAAAAGCTGCACACCAAGATTTTATGGAAGAACAAAATTTTTGCATAACATCCTTCTTAAGGTATAGCAGTATGTGAAGATTTTATCGGCAAATGCTCAAAAACTTCATAATCTTTTACCACTACAGGCGCGAAACCATTACGCAAAATTTCCGGCCATTCTACAGAAAGCTTTTTGAAGCCTTCCTCATGTGGCTGTATATCCAAAAGCAATGTCGCAACAGATTCGCGTATTTTTTTAGGCACATTAGAACCTGCCACAATCAAAAAGCTTGGGAATTTTTCTGTAACCGCCACAACTTTTAGACCATGCCCTAAAAAACGTTGTGCAAAAGCTTCACCTACAGCTCCGGCATCATAATCTCCCCTAAGCACAGCTCTTAACACAGCGTCGTGAGTATTCAAATTATTATATCTTATAAAATCTTGTAATTGAACGCCATTTTTGGCCAAAAACTTTACAGGGACAACATAACTGGATGTGGATTGCAAGGGCCCAAAAGCCATGGATTTTCCTGAAAGATCTTTCACTGCATGTATAGTATCATTATCTTCCTTACTCACAATAATACTGTATGTTTTTGTTGTGTTATCACGAGAAAGCACAGCTACCACGGGCTGAAGCACGGTATGTTCAATGGTTGCCGCAAAAGAATCCCCCCCGAGCAATGCCATATCCAGCTCACCACTTTCAATGGCCGTCACAACTTCCGCATATTCCTTATACAAAATAAGCCTAAATTCCCAAGGTAAGTGCATATTTAAATAATCTACAAAAGGTAGGTATTGCCTATAAATCACTAAAGGATGGGTGAGAGTTATAACGCCAAAATTATAAATTTTAGTATCTTGCTCTTTTTCTGCTGCATAGGATACAGGTACAGACATAAGCACAAGCATACACAGTATCATATGGATTAAAAAAAGTTTTTTTTGCATACTACACCCAAAAGATGATTATAGTTTTCTTTGCCTTACACTACAACAGACTGTTGAAAACAGTCGCAGAGTGCTGACAAAGTCAGCACGACCGATAAATCAGGAATAGGGCGAGCTTTGCTTGCCCGTTAAATGACTGATTTTCGTGCCTTTCCGCTTGGCAGCTTTGCTGACAATAGCGGCGCAAAACCCACAAAGTGGGGTTTGTCATCAAACTGAGACTGTTGAAAACAGTCGTTTCAAACAAATTTTTTTTAAACAAGCCAAAATTTTCGTTCTTCTCAGGCTGTTAAAAAAGTGTAAGACGCAAGAAAGATTGCTTTTTTTGAGGAAGCATTGGGCTTTTATGGCCCATGCAACGAACAAAAAAGTAATCTGCCGACGCAGATTGCATTTTTCAACAGCCTGGCAACACGTGCAAAACGTCTGCAAGTGTAGAGCGCATAGATTTTTTTTGCAATGCCCAATCAAGGC
>CAYJGS010000255.1:0-2382 GCA_964369505.1 uncultured Desulfovibrionaceae bacterium
AAAAAGTACACTGCCCCCGTTATGGCGTCAAGCTAAGTTTTTTATTTTAATAAATAAAACAATATTGCATTGTTGCAAATCTTATTATATTACTATGAAACTAAATATGTACAACAATAAATGTATAACTGTATAGAGTCGCAACAGCAATGCTTTTAGCTTTTGTAATTGATAAGCCTTTTATATGCAAAGCGCAAGCCTCTTGCTCAACTTTTTAGAAAAGAGTATATTCAGCCCATGAAGAACAGACGTACTATTGGTTTGCTTTCGCCTGAATTGCGTAATCAAATTGCAGCCGGAGAGGTGGTGGAGCGCCCCGCCTCTGTGGTGAAAGAACTTGTGGAAAATGCCCTTGATGCCGGTGCCACCGCAGTTAATATTCATCTTGAAAATGGTGGGCAAAGCCTTATTCGTATTCAAGATAATGGGCATGGTATTCCTGCTGATCAATTAGAACTTGCCGTAACGCGTCATGCCACCAGCAAAATACAAAATCTTGATGATTTGCAATCCATTTATTCTTATGGTTTTCGCGGTGAAGCTTTGCCAAGCATTGCTTCTGTATCGCGTTTTTCCATAACATCCATTGCCACAGATACAGAGAATAGCGAATCTGAACTTGCGCAAAAGCTTGAAGTGGAATTTGGAACAGTGCGCCATAAAGGGCCAACATCTTTGCAAAAAGGCACTATTGTAGAAATTCGTGATCTTTTTTCTAATATTCCTGCACGCTTAAAGTTTTTAAAAACACCGGCTACCGAGGCGAAAAAAGCACAAGAATGGCTTGTGCGCTTGGCTCTTGCCCGTTGCGAAGTGGGCTTTTCGCTCATGCTTGGGGGGCGAAACGCTTTGAATTTGGCACAAGGGCAAACTTTGGCAGAGCGCTTGGCTGAGCTTTGGCCGCCTTTGGTTATGGAGGCCATGCGGCCTTTTGCTTATGCCCGCCATGACATAAAAATACAAGGTATGGCTTCTTTACCACACGGAAGCCAACCACGGGCAGACCGCATGCTTTTTTATGTAAATGGGCGTATTGTAAGCGATAAAACTTTGGCTTCTGCCGTGCGCGAAGCTTATAAAGGGCGTTTAACCACCAAGGACTTTCCGCAAGTGGTGCTTTTTTTGGAAATTGATGCAGAAGAAGTGGATGTGAATGTGCATCCTGCTAAAACCGAAGTGCGTTTTCGTGATACTTCGGCTGTATTTTCCTGCGTGCGGCGTGGGCTTTTATCTATGCTAGAGCGTTTTCAAGATACTGATTTTATAAATACTGCAGCTATGTCGCTTGCCGAACCCATGGAGACACAAGCTCCATTGCAATTTCAAGAATCAGCCCCCACACAAGCGCAAGGTTTTTGGGGACGCATTGATAATACAGGCATTTTGCAAGGGCAAAAAAAATCTGCGCCACAGGGTTTTAGGGATACACAAGAACCTTTTGAATCTTTTGCACCAGCACAAGCAAATATCGGTTCGGGCTTAAGAGAAGAGGGAACTGCCTATGGCCCATGCCTTGGCAGCCATACCCATTATGAAAACGCGCCGCCAAGCGAAACTCAAACATATGATGGAGTATATACCCAGGAGCATGTTGCACAATATGCTAAAAATACAGATTTTTTTGCAGAGCCTGATTTGAACGGCATGATCTATTGGGGGCAGATTGACGATACATATCTTGTTTTGCGTGATGTGAATGGTGCTTTGTTGCTTGTGGACCAACATGCGGCGCATGAAAGGATTTTGTATTCGCGTATGCGGGTGCAAACAGAGCAGAATGACGCACAACTTTCGGGGCAACTTTTAGCTTTACCTTTGGAACTTGCCTTGCATCAAGCCGAAGAAGAAAGACTTGTGCAGGTATTACCCACATTGCAAGCTCTTGGATTTGGGGTTGAACATGCTAACGACTTGTTGCGTATAACAGCCATTCCGCCCATGCTTGACCAAGGATCTGCCAAAATTTTTGTTCGTGAAGTTTTAGCCGGGCAAAAAGATGATTTATCGGCCTACTTTATATCGCTTTCTTGCAAAGGAGCCATCAAAGCCGGGCAAAAACTCACCCGCGATGAAGCTCTTGGGCTTTTGCAACAGTGGCTACCTGTGCCTGACAGAGAATATTGCCCACACGGAAGGCCTTGCGTGTTGCGTTTTAGCGGTAAAGACTTAGAAAAACTTTTTAAACGCATATGAAAAACAATTAAATGAAACATAGAAATAACGTATCAAATCTGCTTGACTCCTTCTGGTAAACTTTGGTGAAGAACCAATAAGTCGAGAGCTCTGCACAATTATTTTCAAATATAATTTTGCTGTTAAATTTTACCAAATTACTTCAATGGCAAAATACAATGTGCAGAGCAAAAGGCACAAAAATCAATC
>CAYJGS010000256.1:0-2349 GCA_964369505.1 uncultured Desulfovibrionaceae bacterium
CTGTAACTTGACCCATGTGACATATTTCTGCTTCCACGACGTCTAAACATAATGTTCTCCTTATTGTTTAGGTGAACATGTCACGACATAGTTTCAGAATACGGAACGATATTGTATTAAAAAAAACAAATGAGTTTTGATGTGTTAATTATGTGATATATGGAACGCTTTGACTTGAAAAAAGCTGTGTTTTTCCTAGGGGGAGATGTATCCCCCTGGGAAGTGAAAGAGTAAAACCACACGATTGGAAATCGTTATACTTTATAAGGTAAAGTCGCAGCACGTTCAGCAAGTGTTTGCATTTTTTCGACAGTGCTTTCAATATGTGCTATTTCTTTTTCGGTAACTTCATCCCAAAACTTCATATGCTTATCCCATAGTGCCCAACGCAAAGCATGAAAGCCATTCCATGCAAAGCCCATCCAGCTGGCATAATTAGCATTGAGCAAGTTTTGCGTGATATATACCTTGCCGGCATTAACGGCAGAGCTTGTGCCATACGCCAAAGCAAGCATGATGCGAAAACGCGGATTCAAGCGCATGGGCGTGGTATCTAGTAAGGTTTCACCAAATTTTGCATCATAGACGTGCATTTGCTTCACCACATAAAAAGCACGAAGCATAACTTCCATGATGGTCATGGGTATGGAAGTCACTACAAATTGTCTAAAATCATATCCGTTTACATACATCCACTCAATCTGTTTACCTAATGTAGACATCTCCCCTGAACCAAGGGTTTTTGGCACTTTTATACCATCAAACATGCGCAAAATACCCATGAAAGGAGCGGGTAAACCCATACCACGATTTCCGGCAGCTGAAGGTGCATTCACATCTGAAAGCAAGTGCCCCAGCATACGTCCCAAGAGCTGAAAAACATTGCCCTCGGTGGGAGACGTCGTGGTGGGCACGGTGACAATTTTACCGTCATTTATAATTGTACATGTGCCGCGCATCATATCTATTATGCCGAAAATAAAACCTAAAATAGGATCATGCGATAATGAACGTAAACGGTGATTCATGGGGGACAAAGGCTTGCTAAGATCGGTAATGAGGCCACCAGAAGTGGAAGTGTCTGCAGAGCCAATGGTATTTGCCTTGCTTAAAGCTTCGGACACGTCCGGCGGAATAAGTGTATTAAACGCATTCTGCACCCATTGGTTAAAAACACCATCGACCTTTTCTGTGTATTTTACCGTGGGTTTAGGTGGTGCTGATACAAAAAGGATATCAAGCATGGCAGCAAAAAGCCCGCACCCACTGGCAATAGCATAGTCCCAAGCGTCCAAGCTATAACGCTTGTTAAAGTCCGCTAGATAATGATTATAACGCTCGGTGCACTCCTGTAATTCTTGTGAATTGAGAATATCATGCACATGCAAAACTTGCGGAAATGCCAGCTCTGCTTCCGCATAAATGTGCTCAATAGATGTTGTTGTGAGAGGCGAATGCACACGTATCTGTGCCATATATTGTTCTTTTTTCTGTGCAATAAAAACTTCGTCTGCGGCAGTCAAGGTGTCTGCACCACACGCATTAAGCATTGTGCGAAGCTCTTTTATGCCAGAATACACTTCCTGCTGCGTATCTTCTACCTGCTTGGCTTTTTCTTGCAGAAGCTTAACAGCCTTCATTTCCATTTGATAAGGCATAGGCTAAGCCTTTTGTTTTGCTCTTAAATTGTCAATGATGGCTCTAATGGACGTAATCTCATCGCGATAATACTCTGCATTGGTCTGTAAGCGCTCTAATATATCGTAAAGATTGCTTATTGCCGTGCTCAAAGCCACAGCAAGCTTGCTGGTCTTATGCTTTTTTGCAAGGGCATATCCGGCAACGCCTAAAAGGGCCACCGGAGCCGCAAGCACACCTATTCCAGCCAACATGCCACCACCAACAACACTGCCTGCTGCCGCAAGACCAGATGTGATACCCGCTGCTGAAAGACCCGTTGTTCCAGCGAAAACCAAGGCCGTGAACGAGCCAGCAGCACCGGCACCAGCCCCCAAGGCCGTGGCTATGCCTTCCGTAATTCCAGGATAATCATTTTCCAAATTTGTTAAAATTTCCTTTGTTTCACGAGCAGCACGCTCTTTTTCTAATTTTAATTGATCTGGTGTGGGTTGCATAGATAACTCCTTTAAAGATGAAACAATAAATCTGCATATAAATATTTGTCATTGTATATGCACCAAACGCTAAACCGCTTGCCTACAACTTCACTCATAGTCGATGTTTTTACTTGTGTCAAACGGATAAGATAGTTTTTAGGAGTACACCATGCCAAAAAACTATTCCCCAGAAGAACTTAAACTTTTACAAGAAGTTGGCGATATTTTACGC
>CAYJGS010000257.1:0-2329 GCA_964369505.1 uncultured Desulfovibrionaceae bacterium
GGACAACTCGATTTCGAGTCGAGCGCGTTACGGCCGAGCTTCGCTACCTTTCCGCATGGAAAACATGTATAGTTATGATGCTTAAAGGTCAAGAAAAATTACATACCAAGGTATGCTTCACGAACTTCTTTACTGGAAAGCAATACACTGGCTGCATCTTCCATAACAATGCGGCCATTTTCCATCACATAACCACGGTGGGCAATGCGCAATGCTTGGTTGGCATTTTGTTCCACAAGAAAAACTGTGGTACCATCGGCATTAACTTTTTCAATAATACTAAAAATTTGCCTAATAATAATGGGAGCCAAGCCAAGAGATGGTTCATCAAGGAGCAACAGCCTTGGGCGAGCCATGAGTGCGCGTGAAATGGCAAGCATTTGCTGTTCGCCGCCAGAAAGGGTACCGCCGGCTTGGCGGCGTCTTTCGGCCAAAATGGGAAAGAGGCTAAACACATATTCTTGGTCGCGCTTTATGCCGTCTTTATCGTTGCGGAGAAAAGCTCCCATATCGATATTTTCTTGCACGGTAAGTTCCGGAAAGATGAGCCGCCCCTCGGGCACTTGGCTTACCCCAAGGCGCACAATTTCGTGGGGGCGCATGGTGTGTATGGGCTTACCTTCAAAAAGGATTTCACCTTTGCGCAAAGAGTTTATGCCGCAAATGGCCATAAGTGTAGTGCTTTTTCCTGCGCCATTGGCTCCGATAAGCGTTACGATTTCCCCTTGATTAATGGTCAGGGACACATCGCGCAAAGCTTGGATATTGCCATAATAGGTATCTACATTACGAAACTCAAGCATGATCGTCCTCACCAAGATAGGCCTTAATTACTTGTGGGTTAGTGCGTACTTCTTCAGGTGTGCCCTGAGCTATACGCGAGCCGTATTCCATCACATACACACGATCTGACATGGACATGACCATGGACATATCGTGCTCAATAAGTAATATAGTAAGCTTAAATTGCTCACGTATTTGACGTACCAGAGCTTCTAATTCCAAGGTTTCTTGGGGGTTCATGCCGGCTGCCGGTTCGTCCAGCAATAAAAGATAAGGCTCTGTAGCCATGGCGCGGGCAATTTCTAAGCGGCGCTGTGCCCCATAAGAAAGGTTTTTGGCCTTTTCGTCATAAAATGTGTGCAAGTTTAAGCTGCGCAAAAGTTCATAGCTGTATTCAATGGTGGCTTCTTCTTCTTTGCGTGTGCCGCTGTCACGTAAGATGGCGCCTAATATACCGGACTTTGTGCGGCAATGGCGGCCGATCATCACATTTTCAAGCACAGACATTTCAGAAAAAAGGCGAATATTTTGGAAAGTACGCGCCATGCCAAGTGTAGTGATATCATTGGGTTTTAAGGTGTTTAAACGGTGCTTTTTACCATTTTTGGCATGTAAGTATACATTGCCTTCTGTGGGTTCATAAATACCGGTGATGCAGTTAAAAAATGTAGTCTTGCCGGCGCCGTTGGGGCCTATGAGTGCTACAATTTCCCCTTCGTTGATGGTCACATCCACATCGTTCAAAGCACGCAAACCGCCAAAGTTGCGCGAAAGAGCTTTTACTTCTAGTACGGGCTTCATGCGCTATTCTCCTTTGGTATTTTGGGCTTGTTTAATATGATAGCGGCGGCGTTCGCTGGTCACAAGGCCTTGAGGTCTAAAAATCATCATAAGCACCATAACTGCGCCAAAAATGAGCATGCGGTATTCTGAAAAAGCGCGTAGATATTCGGGTGCCAATATAAGAATGAGCGCTGCAGCAATAACGCCGGTAATGGAACCCATGCCCCCAAGTACCACCATGGATAAAATCATGGCTGATTCCATAAAAGTGAAACTGGCCGGATTAATAAAAGTTGTTTTGGCGGCAAAAATAACACCGGCAAAACCGGCCCAGCATGAGCTTAGGGCAAAGGCTGAAAGTTTGACCTTGGTAATATCAATGCCCATGGCCTGAGCTGCAATTTCGTCTTCGCGCAGGGCGAGCAGAGCTAGTCCAACGCGTGAATTTTTGATGCGCGAAATGATAACAATAGTAATGAGCACAATAACCAGCACCAAGTAATAGATGGCCGTGGTTGTCATGTTCATATCCATGTCCATGCCGAAGAAATTAGGCGGGGGAATATTGGTTATACCGCGCGGGCCGCCTGTAAGGTCGCTAAAGTTTTGTAAGGCAATACGCACAATTTCGCCAAAACCAAGGGTTACAATGGCCAAATAGTCACCGCGTAAACGTAAGACAGGAAAACCAAGAGCAAAACCAAAGAGCACAGCCACAAAACCGCCAAGGGGCAAACATACCCAAAAGCCCAAGCCGTAAAAT
>CAYJGS010000258.1:0-2319 GCA_964369505.1 uncultured Desulfovibrionaceae bacterium
GAGACCCCTTTTCCTAGCGCCAAAAAGGGGTCTCCTTCCCCCCATACCCCCCATCCTCTACCAAAACGCGCTAATTATATCTTTTTTTATTTATAGTGCTCTTTTTTAAGAGCTTTATTAAGACTTTGAAACATGAGAATGATATATTTTGGAGACATAAGCATGAATATACCTCTATTTTTTTTACCAGCTCAAGCTTTAGCGCAAGCCTTGAATATATGGGCGCAAAAAGCGCAATTATTTACTCCTCAAGGCAGTCCTGAAAATGCCTACTTTGCGCCTTATGATGCGGAATCATTGGAACAAGAAGAAGCCTTGGCCTTCAATCCTGAAAGCTATGTGAATACGGCCATGCCGCCCAAAAACTTTGTTTTTGCCGAAAATGAAGCGCTTTTTCGCTGGGAAGGCAAAGAAAAAATTTGGGCAGAGCCTGTGCAACCCACAGCGCAAAGCCGTATTTTGTTTGGGGTGCGCCCTTGCGATGCCTATGCCCTAAAATATTTGCAAAAATTTTTTAGCAAAGAATATGCAGACTTGCACCATGATATGCGTGAAAAACACCTGTTTGTCATAGCCATGAATTGCACAAAACCGGGTGCGCAATGCTTTTGTTCTGCGCAACACATAGGCCCCTTTGTTTCTACAGAGAATGCAGCGGGCTGCCATGTAAGTCTAACACCGCATGCGGAAAAGCAAGGCTATTGGCTGCAAGTGCACAATGAAAAAGGGCAGCAACTTTTGCAGGCCATAAGCCATCTTGTGCAGGAAGTTGACGGCAAGGAAACTTTTAAGGAACTCAAAGAAAAAGCCTTGGCGCAATTTACAAAAAAACTTGATTTCAAAAATTTACGCGACGCCATGCGCGCCAATTTTAATCATAGTATTTGGGAAGAAATAGCCCCGCGCTGCATAGCCTGCACCGGTTGCACCAGAGTTTGCGGCACATGCTCTTGCTTTACCACCCACGAAGAAATAAGGGGTGAGCATTCAGGCATACGCGTGCGCTGTTGGGATTCTTGCCAATCCGAAGGTTTTACGCGCAATGCCGGCTGGCACAATCCGCGCCATTGGGTCTCCATGGTGCGCTATAGAATTTATGATAAATTACAATATATTGAAGATAGGTTTGCCACCAAGGGCTGCACAGGTTGTGGGCGCTGCACACGCACTTGTCCTGCAGCCATAGACATAGCCCACATTGCAGAAACATTGATTGCAGCCCATGAAGTTGAGCCTAAGAATGTACCAGAGCATACCATACCCTATGTACGGCATGAGCGCCCCTATGACGAAAGGCTATATGTGCCGCGTTTGGCAACAATTATAGATTTATACGACGAAGCGGCCAGCATACGCCGCTTTACGGTGAGGCTACACGATGCAGAAAATGCGCCACAAAGCCCTGCTTTGCTAGGGCAATTTTACATGCTCACAGATTTTGGCGTGGGCGAGGTGGCCATTTCTGTGCCTTTTAGTGATAAAGCGCGGCACGAGCTTTCATTTTACATAAAAAAAGTTGGCAAAGTAACGTCTTCTTTATTCACCAAAAAAGTGGGAGATACGCTTGGGGTGCGTGGCCCTTATGGGGTGCCTTTTCCCTATGATGCCTTTAAGGGGCGAAATTTGCTGGTTATTGGTTCAGGTGTGGGCTATGCGCCTGTGCGTGCGCCGCTCATCCGCGCCATAGAAAATCATCAAGAGTTTAAAAATATAATCATCATTGCCAGCGCGCTGACCTATGATGAACTCATGCTCAAAGAAGATTTTAAAGCGTGGGCCAAAGTGCCCAATGTGCGCGTATTATACGCTTTGGCAAAGCCCACAGACAAAGTGCAAGCGCATGTGGGGTATATAAATGATCTTTTACCGGGGCTTGAGCAGGATTTGCACCTTGATTGGAAAGAAACCTCAGCCCTAGTGTGCGCTTCTGCCAGACGCATAAAGGCTGTGGCCAAGGACTTATTAGCCCTTGGTATGCAATCTTCAGATATTTATACGGCCCTAGAAACCAATATGCGCTGCGGTGTTGGCAAGTGCGGGCATTGCAAAGTAGGTGCGCACTATATTTGCGTGGATGGGCCTGTATTTACATACGAACACATGCTACAGATGCCCCCAGAATTTTAAAAAGCGTTGAAAAAGTACCATCTACTGCGTCAAATGACTTTTTTTTCGTGACATGGGCCATAAGAGCCCAATGTTGCCTCAAAAAAAGCCATTTTCCTTGTTTATGGTACTTTTTGAACGCTTTTTACTCTAGTTGAAAAAGCGCCATCTATTGCGTCAAATAACTTTTTTGTGGGGGGAAGGGGCTTTTTT
>CAYJGS010000259.1:0-2262 GCA_964369505.1 uncultured Desulfovibrionaceae bacterium
CCGCGCTGTTAATGACGGGCATTGCCAGCTGGGCGTTATTCCTTTGGAAAATTCGTTGCAGGGTACTGTGGGCGCTTGCTTTGACCTTTTTTACCGTTTTGACCTTGGTATACAGGCAGAATTGCTTTTGCGCATAAGCCATGGATTATTAAGTAAAAATAAGAATTTGCAGCGTATAAAGCGTGTGTATTCTCACCCCCAAGCCATTGCCCAGTGTGATGCTTGGTTGCGTGCCAACTTGCCCCATGCCGAACTTGTGCCCACAGAATCTACCGCTGCCGCTGCACGCAGAGCCGCCGAAGACAGCACCAGTGCCGCCATTGGACATATGGCTTTGGCTCATATGTTTTCTTTGCATGTGCTTTCTGCTTCCATCGAAAGCAGCAATGACAATTGGACACGTTTTGTGATTATTGCCAAGGGCACAACAAAACCCGCTGCGGTGAAAAGTATGCCCAGCAGCGGCATGAGAAAAAGTTCTGTGCTCTTTACCTTGCACGACGAGCCGGGAAGCCTTTCCAATGTATTGCAAGAACTTGCAAAGTATGGGGTCAATTTGCGTAAATTAGAATCGCGCCCTTTAAAGCTGAGCGGTGGCCAGTGTTGGCGCTATGTATTTTTTGCGGATTTAGAAACAGATCTATATGAAAATACGTATGCACCGCTGGTGGAAAAATTGCACAGCATTTGCAGTTCTTTTCGTATCCTTGGCGTATACCCTATTGTGCAAGCTCTTGAGAGCGGCGAGCATGATGCAGTGCACACAAGCACAGACCAAGAAGGAAATTTTGCATGCTAACCATCCACGCACCATCTTCTAAATCCATGTCGCACCGTATGCTTATGGGGGCAAGTTTGGCTTCTGGCACATCCACAGTGCGCAACGTGCTTATGAGCAAAGACATAGAGCGCACTTGCGCTGTACTTCAGGCTGCCGGTGCCAACATTACGCAGTGTAGTGAAAATAGTTTTAACATTGAAGGTGTGGGTGGAAAACCCAAGGGCAGCCCTTTAGACTCTATAGATAACTTAAGTTCTGCCCTTTCTTGTGATATGCATGAATCCGGCACGTCTTGTCGTTTGCTCACGGCCATTTTGGGTGTGGGTGAAGGCCGCTTTCGCATTCATGGAGCCCCGCGTTTGCACGAGCGCCCCATGGGTTCTCTTGTGCGTGCCTTGCGTAGCCTTGGTGTGGATGTGCACTATGAAGATAAAGAACACTGCCCCCCCCTCATCCTTACAACTCGCGGTTTTCAGCAAGCAGAGGTGAGCATAGATCTTGACGAATCAAGCCAGTATTTGTCCGGTCTTTTATTGGCGGCACCTTGCAGCCCCAAGGGCTTGACCATCTATTTAGAGGGTAAAAAAACCTTGTCGTGGCCCTATGTGGCTTTGACCCTGCAAAGCATGGAAGATTTTGGCATTGCGTTTACTGTACAAGAGCTGTGCAACAACACGTGGCAAAATGTAGATTGGCGCACGCTCAAACAAATCACACCCGGTGCATTACGTTTTTGTGTGCAAGCAGGGCACTATGCAGCCGGTGAGTATGCGGTAGAAGGCGATTGGTCGGGGGCTTCGTATTTTTTAGCTGCAGGTGTTGTGGGCAAAAAGGCTTTGCGCATTCAAGGTTTGCGCCAGCATTCCTTACAAGGCGACAAGGCAATGCTTAACATATTGCAAGCCATGCAGGCCAAAAGCCATTGGCAAGGTGAAGATCTTTGCCTTGAACCTTCGGCTTTACAGGGCATACGCATAGACATGAGCTCTTGCCCCGATATTGTGCCCACCGTAGCCATAACAGCGGCCTTTGCTAAAGGCATTACCACCATTTATAATGTGCCGCACTTGCGCATTAAAGAGTCCGATCGCATTGCCGCGCCGGCTGCTATTTTGCGTCAGGTGGGCGTGCGTGTGGAAGAACATGACGATGGATTGAGCATACACGGCCTAGGCCGCGCGCCTACATTGCCCGCTAATACTATTTTTCCTGCTTTTAATGACCACCGCATAGCCATGAGTGCGGCTTTGCTTGGCCTTGATGGCGGGCAGTGTATTCAAGTTGACGAACCCCATGTGGTGCAAAAATCATTTCCACATTTTTGGCAACTTTGGGAAACATTATAGAAGCTTATGTTATGAATATAAAACAATGCCCCATGCCTATAGGCTCCCCTCTGTGTCATACAAACGACACTGCCACCCATGAGCATCTACCTTCATTACTCATAGTTGGCAGTACCGGACGTATGGGAGCCTTTT
>CAYJGS010000260.1:0-2237 GCA_964369505.1 uncultured Desulfovibrionaceae bacterium
TTTTTTTTGGCAAAATTATATTCAATTTAAATAGCTTGTTATGTCTATGGTATGTATTTTGCTTACTCCCCCCAGCAAATTATGTTAAGGAGAATACCTCATGTCCGATGTTTCTGTTTCCAGTCCCAAAAAAGATGAACCAAGCTTTAATATGCTGGTTCTCCAAAGCCTGCCAGGTTTAGCCCTTGTGGTGGCTGTGGCCTTGGTAGCCTATTATTTAGCACCGCAGTTAGCAAAAATTTCTTTTTTTAGAGATTATTTAAGTTTAAAAGACTTTTTGCTAGCCATTATTTTTGGTATGATTATCCGTAATACTGTAGGCATAGCGCCTATTTTTAATCAGGGATTGTCGTATTCTACCATTATGACCAAAACAGGCATTGTGCTTATGGGGGCAAGTTATTCTTTGGCAGGGCTTGTTTCTGTTGGCTTTAAGGCTGTGTTATTTATCAGTATATTTTTGTTTGTTTCTGCATATATAATGATGAAGTTGTGTCTTAAATTTAAAATGTCGCCCACCTTGGCTGCATGCTTGGCCGCAGCCATGTCTGTGTGTGGTGTGTCTGCCACCATTGCCATAGCCCCAGCGGTACGAGCAAAAAATGAAGATATGGCCTATACCATAGCCATTGTACTTATGTTCGGGCTCATAGCCTTGGTGCTTTTCCCCATCATTGGAGGCATGTTATCTTTATCTCCTGAACAATTTGGCGCCTTTGCCGGTGTGGGTATAATCAACTCAGCCCAAGTGTTGGCGGCGGGCTTTGCGTATAATACAGAGGCCGGAACTGTGGCGGGCATCTATAATATAGGCCGTGTGTTGTTTTTACCCTTTGTTGTTCTTATGCTGGCCGTTATGGTGGCTTCGCATGAAGCAGAACAAGGTGTGCAAACTGAAGCGGTTAAAATAGACAAATTACGTCTTATTTATGATAAATTCCCCATGTTCGTATTGGGCTTTTTGGCTGTAGTGTGCATGAATACCTTTGGTTTACTTTCTGAGGCAGAAGTAAAAGTTTCTAAAAATTTCATGGCCTGGGCTTTCTTGCTTGGTTTTGCAAGCATTGGTATGACCACCAACTTGGGTGATCTTAAAGCTGCAGGTTTAAAGGGTTTTGTGCTAGGTTTTGGTGTGGCAACCATTAAAGCTGTTTTAGCATTGGTTGTGGCTATAACTCTTATGAACTAGTTCGTGTTCCAATTAGGGAACATTTGCACAAAAAATGTTCCCTAAAAACCCCAAAATATGTTCCCTAGGAACAGAACAAAAACAGCAAATAAGCATAACTATCTAAAATTATAATGGTAAAAACTTTGGCACGACAGTTGCTATATAAGAAAACAGAGGTGCTTAAGAGCACAAAAAAAATTAACCAAAAAGGAAAAAAATCATGTCTAATTTCTTCAAAAATTTGTCCAAGTCCCGCCGTCAAGATGCCATCGTTATCAGCCTTGGCTTGCTCTTAGTGTCTCTTTCTAAGTTTTTAGCGTAATTGGCAAGCATAGATTATAAGAGTTAAAAAAAATATACGCTTGAATTACAATTAACCAAAAAGGAAAAAAATCATGTCTAATTTCTTCAAAAGTTTGTCCAAGTCCCGCCGTCAAGATGCCATCGTTATCAGCCTTGGTTTGCTTTTAGTGTCTCTTTCTAAGTTTTTAGCTTAATTCGCAATTATAGCTTATAGATAGCTAAAAAAAACACGGTTGGTGCAAAACTTACCGTGTTTTTTTGTATATAATTTCCATATAAGATTCTTTGCATAATTTTGTAAAGGGCTTATATAAAGGAATATGACTATGCAGCGCATTCTTATAGTGCATGACGGCACCCCCTTACAAGAAGCCTTGTTACATACTTTACAAAATATGTTACAGCAGCCTATTTTTGTGGACATGTTATATATTATTCCACAAAATTTGGTGCATTATGGCCAAGTGGACCAGTTGGCAAGCACAGCCATAAAAGACGACTTTGTCAGCTATATACATGCTCAAGGTGTACAAGAATGTAAGGAAAAATTGCAGCCCTTGGTTGATGCGCTAACATCTATGGCTTTGGCGCACGATACATCCCTTGAATTGGCTTTGCACGTGCGCTGGGGAAAAGCTCTTGCAGCCATAGATGAGATTTTTAAAGAATATGGCGCAACATCCATATATGTGCAGCAAAATTCTTTTGGCCTTGATTGGGCATTGCAAAAAAAATCTATGCGCTCTACACTTGCAGACGTTTT
>CAYJGS010000261.1:0-2228 GCA_964369505.1 uncultured Desulfovibrionaceae bacterium
CGATATCTACATGGGCAAAGTTCGCAACTGGAAAGAAGTTGGTGGCCCTGATGCTCCTGTAGCTATTATTTCTCGTGACACTTCTTCCGGCACCTATGAAACTTGGCAAGAAAAAATTCTTGGTAAAAACAGAGTGGCTCCTGCCGCTTTGTTGCAAGCTTCCAACGGCGCTGTTGTGCAAGCTGTTGCCAAGAATAAAAACGCCATTGGTTACATCGGTTATGGCTATATTAATAAAGATGTGAAGGTTGTTAACGTGGGCGGCCTAGAAGTTACCCCCGAAAATGCCCTTTCCGGTAAATGGCCCATCGCTCGCGAATTATATCTTTTCACCAATGGTGAAGTGCAAGGCGATGCCAAAGGATATTTAGATTATTTGTTAAGCGCAGAAGGCCAAAAGCTTGTAAAAGAAGTTGGCTTCATTCCACTTAGCAAGTAATTTTTCCCCGCCCCCCCCTTTCTTTGTGTGGGGTGTGTGGGTTGCAAGCTCCTTTTGCTTATCCCCCTAAGGAAAAGGAGCTTGCTTAAGGTATATGTAAATGTTCAGGCCGTAAAGAAAGTCGCAAACTATATTGTGGCTTTATAATAGCCTGAAATTACAGGAACAAAGGCAGACTATGAAAGAAAAATTTATAAGCTCTCTGTTAGCTTTGGCCGCGGCATTTTCCTTGGTATCCTTACTGGGGATTATGATTTTTTTGTTTTACGAAGGTATTCCCATTTTTAACATAGTGTCTGTAACAGACTTTCTTTTTGGTGAATTTTGGTATCCTACTTCAGATCCCGCTGATTTTGGCATTTTCCCTTTGCTTGTGGGATCCTTTGCCGTAACCATTTTGGCCTCGCTCATAGCCGTCCCCTTGGGTGTGTTAACCGCCGCCTATCTGACAGAGATCGCTTCAAATACTGTCCGCCGCATAGTTAAGCCCTTTATTGAGCTTTTAGCCGCCTTGCCTTCTGTGGTTATTGGTTTTTTTGGTATGGTGGTTGTGGCACCTATTATCCAAGAAACTTTTGGCGCTTATACCGGCTTAAATCTTTTTAACGCCAGTTTAATGCTTGCCTTTATGAGTGTGCCCACCATTTGTTCTGTGGCGGAAGATGCCTTATACGCTGTGCCTGTGCCTTTGCGCGAGGCTTCTTTAGCTCTTGGCGCCACACGCTGGGAAACCACGGTAAAAGTAGTGGTGCCTGCGGCTTTATCTGGCATTGGCACTGCCATTATGCTTGGTATGTCGCGCGCCATTGGCGAAACCATGGTTGTGCTTATGGTGGCAGGCGGTGCGGGTATGATTCCCTTATCCATTTTTGACCCCGTGCGCCCCATGCCCGCATCCATTGCGGCAGAAATGGCCGAAGCTCCTTATCGTGGGGACCATTATTATGCCCTTTTTGCCATAGGCATGATGCTTTTTCTTTTTACTCTTTGTTTTAATATGATTGCCCAACATATTGCTGAAAAGCATAAGCAAGTGGGCAGCTCAAGCTTATAAGAGGGTTATATGAAATTTTCCGTATCCAGTGAAAGGCGTTTATTCCGCGAAAAATGTATGTTTGGTATATTGCGCGGTGCAGCGTATATTAATGTGAGTGCGCTTATAATAGTGTGTGTTTTTCTTGGGGTGCAGGGCTTTCCCGCTCTTTCTTGGGAATTTTTAAGCGAAGCACCGCGTAAAATGATGACCGAAGGCGGCATTTGGCCTTGCATTTTAGGCACATTTTTATTGTCGCTTGGGGCTTTGCTCATATCTTTTCCCCTTGGGGTGGCTTCTGCCATTTATTTGCACGAATATGCAGGCCGCACAGCTTATGCCCGTTATATACGCCTTGGGGTCAATAATCTAGCCGGTGTTCCCTCTGTGGTTTTTGGTCTTTTTGGCTTGGCTTTTTTTGTGACGTTTTTGGGCATGGGCGTAAGTCTTTTGGCAGGTGTTTTAACCTTAGCCGTGCTTTCTTTGCCCGTTATTATCGGCACAGCCGAAGAAGCTTTGCGCACTGTGCCAGACACCTATCGCGAAGCGTCCTTAGCCCTTGGTGCCACCAAATGGCAAACCATAGTACGCGTGGTTATGCCTGCGGCAACACCCGGCATGCTTACAGGAGCCATACTTGGCCTTTCGCGTGCTGCCGGTGAAACCGCAGCCATCATGTTCACCGCGGCTGTTTTTTACACGCCAAAAGAGCCCGATTCTGTGTTTAGTTCTGTGATGGCTTTGCCATATCACATG
>CAYJGS010000262.1:0-2208 GCA_964369505.1 uncultured Desulfovibrionaceae bacterium
CAGACGGCCAAGGTAGTATCTGCAAAGCTACGCTTTCATGTATTTCTGCCAAGGCTTCACGCACAGCCCTTTCTCGATGCGGCGAAAAAACTATCTTCAGCAGGGCTTCTTGCTTATTCAATACCGAAAAATACGCCAGATGCTCATAAGCTTCAAGCAAAAAACGGAACATTCCCACTTTAGAAGCTTCAAGGCGCACAAGCAAAAGTCCGCTTTCTGTAGCGGGAACAAGTGGCGGCCCTATGCGCCTTTTACGCATTTTTTTATGCGCTTTATGGCCAGACTTTGGGCATGTATTTATTGTTTGTTCTGCAATCATCACTGCCAGCCAAGCAAGCGCAGTAAAGCAATGCTCACCATAGCGCAAGCAATGGTACCAAAAAAACTGCGAGTATAATAACTTACCAAAAGTGAAGGAATGGCGGCCAATAAAGCGGTATTGTGCAAGCTAAAATTCAATTCGCCCCCATAAAACAATATATCCGGGAAAAGCAAGGCAGACATCACCGATACAGGCACAAAAGAAAGCCATAGCAAAGCATTTTTGGGCAAGCTTTCCGCAGAAAGATACATGATGGGCAATATGCGCGGTATAACTGTCACTAAAGTACAGCCTAATATGAGCAATAAAAGATCCATGTGCATTATTTTTGGCTCCTTTGCGCCCGCAAGGCCGCGCGTTTTTTTCTGATCAAATACGCTTTATTATAATAGTGCAGCCAAAGCCCAAACGTGGCAGCAAGCAAAGTAGCCAAAATCACATTCCACTGCCCTAAGCCTGCGTATTTTAAAATTACAGAAGCGCTTCCTGCAAATACCGCCACCACCACATGCAAATTATTCCTAAATTGCGGCACAAGCAAAGCCAAAAACATTGCTGTTAAGGCATAATCAAGCCCCATGGGACGCACATCGGTGATGAGTGTGCCAAAAAACACCCCCACTACCGTGCCCAAAACCCAAGATAAATGCGCTGTTATATTGCAGCTATACAATGTGGCCAAAGAAAGCCGCCACCCCTGCTGAAAGGCGCTGGAATGCACCCCAAACGTTTCGTCGGTAAGTTCACAGCCCATCAAAAAACGCTGCCAGCGCTTGGTGCCTGTCATATGGGTAGAAAGAGAAGCAGACATGAGCAAATGGCGTAAGTTCACCACAAAAACGGTCAATACCACCGAGGCTACCCCAACTCCACTGCCCCATAAAGACACAGCCACAAATTGACCGGATCCGGCAAAAACCGTAATAGACATGAGTATGGCCATGCTTGGGCTAAAGCCATTTTTCACCGCTAAAACACCAAAAGCAAAAGCCACAGGCACATAACCAAGCACAATGGGCAAGCCGCGCTTAAGGCCTGCTTTTATGGAAGATAGTTGTTCTTTATCCATGAAACCAATTATTTACCCTAAAAAACAAACCTGAAAAACAAAGTAATATTTTTCAGGTTTAAAATTAGACACAAAGACTTGATATTTATTTAAATAAATATGCGTACTTTACAGCAAGTCCGTCTGTGCGTTCAGCCACTTTGGCGGCCACTGCGTCCACATCGTCAAGGCTTAACACGTCTACTTCTTGGGCAAGTAAATAGCCAAGGTGCGCATCACTTTGGCTGAAAACCCATACCAAGGAATACACAGAACCCACATGTGGGCGGTCGGCAAATTCAGCCTTGGTGGTGAGCACCAAACGAATTTTAGGAGCGTTTTCTTCATTCAGCTTAAAAAGATTACTGGCATTAAAAACTTCTTTTAGGCGTGTGGATAGGCGAATACCAATGCTATCTGTGCCGGTATGCGCCACAGAAACCAAAGTACTGCGCGCTTCCACCTTCATGGGTGTATCGGCTTTGGGAGCTCCTGCCTTGGCCTCTTCTGCGGCAAAAGCAGGTTGCACAGCAAAAGAGCCCAATACCATAAAAGATGCACACAAAAACGCACATACAAAACGGCTTATACTATACATAACACTTCCTTTATAAAAGATGTAGAAAAATCCATGCAGGCAGTATATACATAGTGGCCCCGTATGGCAATGCATATCGTAGGTGCATACGTAGGTGGCGCAAATTTGTATAATAATTTCATGACGACCTTTGTATAAACCAATATGCTTTTTGCTAAAAAGTGCTTATCTACCTCTTTTTTTAGCTAATTCTTCAAGTTTCTCTTTAGCTACTTTCCACTCATTTTGGTCAAGGTATCC
>CAYJGS010000263.1:0-2204 GCA_964369505.1 uncultured Desulfovibrionaceae bacterium
GGTCGCATTGGCTAGCGCCAAAGCTCCATGAGACTCTACGCAATAAATTGCGCAGAGGTCTCTAATAGCATAACTACCTTGCCCTGATTACTAGAAAAAAAAAGCTTATCCGTCAAAGGTTATATGCACAAAAAGCTTTCTTTTTTAAAAAATTTCTTTTAAAGCAAAGGACATTGTGCAGGTATTATACATACCCAGCATAAAAATTATAAAAATAAGGCCATATTGTGGAAGTAGAACTCTCAGTTATCATTTTATGCACACTTGCATATGTTTTGGCAGGCTTTGTGGACGCCATTGCAGGCGGCGGCGGGCTCATCACCATACCCTCGCTCATGCTTTTTAACATTCCCCCACACATAGTGCTTGGCACCAATAAATTTGCCTCTTCCATAGGTTCATTCACAGCCATATGGCCTTTTTTGCGCAATAACCTCATAGTACTTCACTTGGTTCCTTATGGTTTTGCTTCGGCTTTTTTGGGTGGAGGCATAGGTTCTTGGCTAGCGTTACAGTTAGACAGTGTATTACTTGGCAAAATCATGGCCTTTCTTTTGCCTTTGGGTCTCATATGCACTTTCTTTACCGGTCGCAATATACGCGAAGAGCAAAACTATTCTCTCAAGCAGCAAAAAATCTATGTAAGCCTTATCGGCATAACCATTGGCATTTATGACGGCTTTTTTGGCCCCGGCACAGGTTCATTCTTTATCTTAGCCTTGCATATGGTACTTGGCATGGGGCTTGTGCACGCCTCTGGCACCACCAAGGTGCTTAATCTGGCATCCAATGTCGGTGCATTAATAGCCTTTGCTTCAGGCGGTGTGGTGCTTTATGCTTTGGCCATTCCTTGCGCCTTGGGTAGCATTGTGGGCAATCAATTGGGAGCAAGCATGGCCATTAAGGTGGGGGTAAAGGCTGTGCGCATATTTTTATACCTTGCCCTTTTCTTATTATTCAGCACATTAATTTATAAATATTTTATCGCCAGTTAATACTTGTATACCCTTGAGCTATAAGCCAAGCATTGACCTTAGAAAAATGCTTGCAACCCAAAAAACCGCGCGAGGCAGATAAAGGCGAAGGGTGCGCTGCCATGAGCACCAAATGCTCAATATTTGCAAAAAGCGGCGCATAAGCTTTGGCCGGATTACCCCATAAAAGTACGGCCACAGGTTGCCTTCTTTGAGCCAATGCCTGTAATATATCTTGGGTTATGGCTTGCCAACCAAGTTTGGCATGGCTTCCTGCCAAGCCTTCTTCCACCGTGAGCACGGTGTTTAGCAAAAGCACACCTTGTTTGGCAAGGCGCACAAGATTGGGGCGCATAGAACTTTGTTCTTCTTGCATCTCTCCATACAAATCTTGCTGTATTTCCTTAAAAATATTTTTAAGCGATGGGGGCGGCGGCATATGTTCGCCCACAGAAAAAGCCAAGCCCTGCGCTTGAGGCATGCCTTTATATGTTCCATGATACGGGTCTTGCCCAAGAATAATAACGCGCACTTCTTCTGGCAAAGTATATTCAAGGAAACTAAAAATATGCTCTTGCAGGGGAAAAATGACTTTGCCTTGTTGCCGCAATTCTAAAATTTTTTGCAGCATATCAAGATGCTTACCCGCTTTTAAGCAAGGCACAAAATCAATCCATTTTTGCGGAATATATGGCATACAAGATCAGCGAGCGCCAAAGCCTGGAATTTGATATTTTTTCTCAAGCTTTTGCAAAATCCAAGTGGCCACAGTGACCATGCAAAGATAATACACCCCCACCACCAAAAAGACTTCGGTGAAGCGGAAGGTTGTGGAAGCTATGACTTTTCCTTCGCCCATAAGCTCCATGCAGGTGACAAGATAAGCCAAGGAGGAATATTTGATAAGATAAATAAATTCGTTGCCACAACCCGGCAAGGCACGCCGCGCCGCTTGCGGCACAATAATATACAAAATAGTTTGCAAACGGCTCATGCCAAGGGCATGGGCTGCACGCACTTGGCCTTGCCTTATGGAAAAAAGCGCACCGCGAATATATTCTGAATGATAAGCGGAACTGCATAAAGTAAAGCTCACAAGCGCTGCGCCGTATGGCTCAAAATATAGGCCCAGCTTGGGCAAAGCATAGTATATCATCATAAGTTGCACAGCCAAAGGTACTCCGCGAAAAATAGCCACATACCAATCACTGACTTTGCGCCATGCAGGAG
>CAYJGS010000264.1:0-2192 GCA_964369505.1 uncultured Desulfovibrionaceae bacterium
ATTGAGCAAACCACCTATAATAACAGTAGGATCTAAAGCCGCCGCGTCAAAAATGGCCGCAGTTAATGAGGTGGTGGTGGTTTTGCCATGGGTTCCTGCAATGGCAATGCCTTGGCGTAAACGCATAAGTTCTGCCAGCATTTCTGCTCTGGGAATAATAGGTATACCGCGATTCTTTGCCACTTGCACTTCGGGATTTTCATCACTTATGGCGGTGGATTTTACAAGCACTTGCACATCTCCCACATTTTCTGCCGTATGCCCAATGCTTATGTGTGCACCCAAGCTGCGCAAACGTTCCACCGTGGCTGACTCTCCCATATCCGAGCCATACACCGTATGCCCAAGATTGAGTAAAACCTCGGCAATGCCGCTCATGCCTGAACCGCCAATGCCAACCATATGAATACTGCGAACATTTAGCATATTTTTTCCTATGTTATAATTACGCCAAGCTGCGTAAATGTTTAACTATATCTTGCGCAGCTTCCACCCTAGCTGCAGCATGGGCAGTTTGCGCCATTTTTTTTAATGTATTTGCATCATTAAGCAGTTGTACCACTTGCCCCATGCAATCTTCACTTTGCATATGCTTTTCTTCTATAAGCCGTGCTGCACCCTTATCTGCAAAAATTTTTGCGTTAAACCATTGATGGTTATGCGTTGCATGTGGAAAAGGCACAAGCACAGCTCCACGCCCCACAGCCGCCAATTCTGCCATGGTGGAAGCTCCAGAGCGGCAAAGCACAATGTCTGCCTTGGCATAGGCCACATCCATATGGTGCACAAAAGCCGAAACTTCACATTGGCCTGTTGCCAAGGGCATATCTGCTTCTTTATACGCGGCATACACTCTATCAAAATCTGCTTTTCCTGTTTGATGGCAAACATTTACGCCCAGTTGCTTTAATATGGGCAAATAATTCATTACCGCCGTATTGATGGTTTTTGCCCCTTGGGAACCGCCGAGGATCAAAAGATTTTTGCCGGAAAAATCGCGATTGTTTACACCAGCATCCTTATGTTCGCCCACAACCGCCAAAGCCGCGCGCACGGGATTTCCCGTTACAATGCATTTATCTGCTGCAAAAGCACTTTGCGTTTTTTCCGCTTCTACAGACAAAAAAACTTTATTGGCCATGGCGCCCAAAATTTTATTACTCAAACCCGGCACTGCATTTTGCTCGTGAATAGCCAAGGGTATACCCAAAAGCTTTGCCGCAAAAACCGGAGCAAATGAAGCATAGCCGCCAAAACCTATCACCACTTGTGGTTGAAATTCTTTCAGTATTTTCACAGCTTGCATAATAGCCTTTAGCATGGCAAAGCCGGCGCCAAAGGCTTTTATGCCCCTTCCTAAAATACCGCGAACTTCTAAGCCCTTAAAAGGCACCCCAGCTTTAGCCACAAGCTCAGCTTCAGGCCCGTACTTAGAACCCACAAAAAGCATTTGCACATTTTGTTCGCGCAAAACTTCTGCCACAGCCAAGGCCGGAAAAATGTGGCCTCCTGTACCGCCTGTGGTTAAAAGTACTTTTTGCATAGAAAATCCAAATTAGTTGTAAAAGCTATGCCGCTTGTGCGGCGCCATTTGCCATTCTAACACTTTCTTTTTTCAGTATTTTTTTCTCTTGTACTTGTGGCACTTTCACGCTGCGCGAAAAATTTAAGAGCAGGCCTAAGCAAATCATGGTTGCAAGCAAACTACTGCCGCCATAACTGAGCAATGGCATGGGTACGCCCTTAGGTGGTGCAAGCCCCATAATAACAGCCAAATTCATGCCGGCACCCATAGCAATAACCAAGGTGAGGCCAAAGGCCGAATAGCGATCGCGCAAATTTTCTTGCCCCACAATGATTTTATAGCAACGCCAAAACAACAACGAAAAAAGTCCCATAACCAAGGTCATGCCCACAAAACCCATTTCTTCTCCAAGCACAGCCATAATAAAATCATTATGCGCCTCAGGCAGATAGAACATTTTTTGTTTACTGGCGCCCACTCCAACACCCCAAAAACCGCCTGAGCCCAGAGCGTATAAGGATTGCACCAATTGATAGCCGGTGTCTTGGGCATCTTTAAAAGGATCTAAAAATGCCGTTAAACGGCGCATGCGATACGGCGCCGAAATGGCCAGATATACGGCACCGGCCACGGCCATGCCCACAGCCATAAAAAGATATACAAAGCG
>CAYJGS010000265.1:0-2188 GCA_964369505.1 uncultured Desulfovibrionaceae bacterium
CCGAGCCTTGAAAAACAAGTGTGTTAATGCCGTAAAAATGCCCGAAAGTCGCATTACATGCTTGGTTTCTGGCATTTTTTCTGTAGCCACTTTCATGTTTTACATCCGCAATTATACATGGTTGCATAGTTTTTCAGGCTCAACTACTTATTCTTCATCCATAAATGGATATGTAACCTCTGTTATGGGAACAAGTGTTTCTTTAATGGTGCGTGGGTTGAGCCAGCGTTGCATATTCAAAATGCTACCTGCTTTGTCATTGGTGCCAGAAGCGCGACCGCCGCCAAAGGGTTGTTGTCCAACCACAGCGCCTGTGGGTTTGTCGTTAATATAGAAGTTGCCGGCGGCAAATTTCAAAGCTTCGCTCATATGGATAATGGCTTCTCTGTCTTTGGCAAAAATAGCACCGGTTAAGGCATAGGGTGAGCCTTCGTCGCACATTTGTAATGTGGCGTCCAATTGGCTGTCTTCATATACATATACGGTGAGCACTGGGCCAAATATTTCTTCTACCATGGTTTCATAGTTTGGATTTTTAGTTAATAAAACCGTGGGATTTACGAAGTATCCCTTGCTCTTGTCGCAAGAACCGCACAAAATTTCCACATCAGGGCTTTGCTCGGCTCGCTTTAAGTATCCTTCAATATTATCAAAGCTTTTTTCATCGATAACAGCGCCTATGAAGTTTCTGAAATCGCGAATGTCGCCCACTTTTAAGGTTTCGATGGTAGCAAGTAATTTGCTCTTTACTTCTTCCCAAATGCTGGCAGGGATATAAGCTCTGGAAGCGGCGGAGCATTTTTGCCCTTGATATTCAAAGGCGCCGCGCACTAAGGCTGCAACCAAGGCGTCAACATGTGCGCTTTTATGTGCAAAAACAAAGTCTTTACCACCGGTTTCGCCCACTAAGCGTGGGTAGGATTTGTATTTGCTGATATCGGTGCCCACTTGGGTCCAAATGTTTTGGAATACAGCTGTGGAACCTGTGAAGTGAATGCCGCCAAGGTCTGGGTCTGAGATAACATACTTGCTGATGTCGCTGCCCTTACTGGGGATAAAGTTGATAACGCCATTGGGTAAGCCAGCTTCAAGCAACAATTCCATAAAGTAATAATTGGAAAGCACGGCTGTGGTGGCTGGTTTCCAAAGCACAGTGTTGCCTACCACTGCAGGTGCGGAACCCAAGTTGCCGGCAATGGCTGTGAAGTTGAAGGGAGAAATGGCAAGCACAAAGCCGTCCAAAGGACGATAAGAAATGCGATTCCAAATGCCCTTGGTGTTTTCTGGTTGTTGTTTGAATATTTCTGCAGCGTTATGTGCGTTGAAGCGTAAAAAGTCTATGAGTTCGCATGTGGAGTCGATTTCTGACTGATAGGCAGTTTTGCTTTGTCCAAGCATGGTAGCCGCACTGATTTGATAGCGGTTGGGGCCGGAAAGTCTTTCTGCCACCGATAAGAAAATGGCGCAACGGTGTTCAAAAGGCATGGCGGCCCAATCTTTTTTGGCGGCTTTTGCAGCATCAAGAGCCATTTGTAAATGCTTAGGTTCTGCCACCGAGCACTTAGCAAGCACATGACCGTGGTCGTGGGGCATGACCACGTCGAATTTTTTTTCGGTGAAAATGCGTTCACCATTGATGATAAGCGGAATTTCTATAACTTGTGAAGATTGCTTTTGCAATTCTGCCTTGAGTTTGGCTCTTTCTTCACTGTTAGGAAGATTAGCTTGCACAGCTTCATTGAGCGGTTTGGGGATTTGATAGTAAGCATTAGACATGGTGTTATCTCCTGTAATAATGTGTTAGAGTAAGCTTGTGCTGTTGGCATAAGACATATTTTGTAAGCATTTTAGGCGTATATACTTGCGTTGTATTGCTAAAAAACGCGAATATATTACTTTATCTGCTGACTATCCGACTAGCATGTAAGCTTGGTTTTGTCAATAAGAACAATTTTAAAAAAGTGTAAGTTTTGGCAATGTACGAAGCCATATATCATCCATCGTCCTGAAGAGGCCACAGCCTGATAAAGGAATTATGTGGCATAATGCGGCGCATACAATGCCGCTAAACGTATGGCCTCAATCATGCTCACAGGGCTGACCACACCCTTACCGGCGATGTCAAACGCGGTACCGTGGTCTACGGACGTGCGTAAAATGGGCATCCCAAGGGTTAAAGAAATGGTGC
>CAYJGS010000266.1:0-2181 GCA_964369505.1 uncultured Desulfovibrionaceae bacterium
CTTTTTATTCTGGTATCGGCATACAATGTTTGCTGCAAACTTTCTATTATGGCAGCGGCCTCTTGCAAAGGCATATCCACTGTAAAACTTATTTTCATAAATACGCCATAATCAATGCCCTGCTTTAACAAAAAGAATTCTGTTATAGTAAAATTCTCTTCGTTTTCCTGAGCTATTTCTTTGATCATATCAAAAAAATGTTCTTTCATCTCTTCCGGCGCATGCGTTCCGGCAATACCCACAATGCTATTAAAAAATATTTCCCATGCCGCTTTAAGAAGCATGAGTATAACCACTATGGTGGCAACTTTTTCGGCATACATAAGCCACTGTATATTATGCTTAATGGCAAAATTTGTCAGCAAAAGCCCTGCAATAACCACTATGGTAGAATAGGCATCGGCCAAAGATTCAAGCCCGCTACTTTTTAAGGTATGCGAATCTAGCTTTTTTGCTTGGTATAAAACATAATAAGAAAGCAAAAGCTTTACTATAAATGTTATGATAGACACAGCAAGCACAATGGTGCTGACACTGGTGGCCAATATATTCCAATTGCTAATCAACTCCACAATAAGCTCATATACCACAAAAAATATGAGCACAGACACCGTGAGCGATGAAGCGTATTCAAGATTGCCGTGCCCAAAGGGGTGGTCATCGTCCTTAGGCGCTTTAGCCAAACGCAAGCCCACCATGGCAAAAATATCTGTAAGTAAGTCAGAAGCCGAATGCAGGCCATCGGCTATGAGCAATTGGCTGTGGAAAAGAAAACCCACCACAATCTTCACAGCCGCAAGCAGCATATTTACCAATGAATTTACAATAATCACAAGAAATTGTTTATCTAAGGATCGCAGCATATTTTTCTCGCATATATATAAAACACACCATAATTGTGTGCTCGCTTGGGATATATATGTAAACATAAGCGCTTGGCAACACAAAAAACTTGGCATATACCCATTGTATACAAACTATAAACTCTACCAATACATAAGCAGGTACCTATGACAAAAAAGCACATCGATGACCTCTGGGAACTTATTGTTCAAGCAAAGCACTGCATTGTCCTTACCGGTGCAGGCATATCCACCCTTTCCGGCATTCCGGATTTTCGCGGTGTTGGGGGGCTTTATAATAGAAAAGACATTGACGCCAACAGGCTTTTTGATATCCGTGCTTTTCGCCAAGATCCAAGCTATTATTATACACATGCCAAGGATTTCTTATACGCAAAAGCTGCCGTACCCAATATTGTGCATGAAGTGTTAGCCAAGCTTGAGCACTTAGGGCATATCAAAGCCATTATCACGCAAAACGTTGATATTTTACACCAAAAAGCGGGCTCAGAACAAGTTTTTGAATTGCACGGCTCTCCTCTGTGGCATACATGCTTATCTTGTCAAAAAAAATACGACTTTGACACTATTTTAGAAATATTTAATGCGCAAGAAGTGCCCCATTGCCCCAAATGTAATGGCATTCTTAAACCAGACATTGTGTTTTTTGGTGAGGCTTTACCCTATGAAGCCCTGCGCATGGCAGAAAAGCACGCTGAAAAAACAGACTTGCTTCTTATTCTTGGCACAAGCTTAACGGTTTTTCCTGCTGCCGACATTCCGCGCATAGCCCATACACACGGCGCAAAAATAGCCATTGTCAATGCTGCAGAAACATATATTGATAAGGCCGCAAGCTTTACGGCAAAAGACCTTGGTGAAGTGTTTGAAGGTTTAGCCAAAAAAATGACTGATTAGATAACGCTTGGTCGTACATCACATCCGCCGCCACTATTATAGATAACGTTTGTGGGTTTATTTTCCCTAACCCGCCGGGAGGCTCGAGCGCTAGCGAGACATCGAGTGAGCAAGGCGTATAAAAGCTACGTAGTTAGGCTGTTCAAAAGGTACCATATACAAGGAAAATGGCTTTTTTTGAGGCAGTATTGGGCTCTTATGGCCCATGCCACGAAAAAAAAGTCATTTGACGCAGTAGATGGTGCGTTTTCAACAGCCTAAAAATATCCTTGGAATGCCCAGAACCACCCCAAGGATATTTTGTACCTGTCAGGCAGGTATCTGAGTGCGAAGGGTAAAACCCCTTCGCACCCAAATAGTCTATTTTTAACCACCGATAAGCTGCATGGCCATCCGTGGCATAGAGTTTGCCTGACTGAGC
>CAYJGS010000267.1:0-2086 GCA_964369505.1 uncultured Desulfovibrionaceae bacterium
TGCTCCGCTGCGCGGCTTCTGCTACTTCCTGTAGCAGTCAGTTCTTTTTCAACTGACCGCATAACGCTTGGTGCTACGTCCTGTAGCACACAAGCTATCGCAAAAGTCACCTAAAGGTACAAGCGCTGGCGCCGAAAATAAATTTCGGCTGGCTTTGTTTTGCTCCGCTGCGCGGCTTCTGCTACTTCCTGTAGCAGTCAGTTCTTTTTCAACGGCCTGTTAATCCTCAGCCACTTCTCCAAGGTACATAAGCACCTCATAATGCACGCTATCAAGAATATGCGTGATGGTGTTCACACTGTCATCGCCAACAGCATTTCCAAGTAATGTTGCTAAAAATGCCGCGCGCTTGGCATTGATAAGCGCTTTATAGCCTTCTTGGTCAGTGCTATAAGGAATATCGGCAATACTTTTAGAAAAAGTGTGTAAATCCTCTTCTGTAATACCTTTTATAGCTTGAGGCTCATCGTTAATATAAACAACACCTTCTTGTAAGCGAAGTATCACCGGTTTTTCACGCATATAAGCAAGGCACACTTCCATAAAATTATCCTTTTATTTTATACAATTATACATTAAAGAGAAAATGAACCACATCGCCGTCTTTTAAAATATACTCTTTGCCTTCAGTGCGTAAAACACCGGCTGTGCGACAAGCTGCTTCGCTTTTATGATGTATAAAATCGTCATAAGCAATAACTTCAGCACGTATAAAGCCGCGTTCAAAATCTGTGTGAATAACTCCGGCCCCTTGAGGAGCTTTCCAACCTTGATGGATAGTCCAAGCCCGCACTTCTTTTTCACCCACAGTAAAGTAACTGCACAAACCCAAGGTAGCATAGCCTGTGCGGATAATACGCTCTAGGCCGCTTTCTTCAATGCCAAACGATTGCAGCATTTCTTGCTGTTCTTCATCGGGAAGCCCTTGCAGTTCTTCTTCAATTTTTGCGCAAATAAGAGCAAAACCGGCTTTGCGTTCTTCTGCAAGTTTTTGCACTTTAACCACAAAATCATTGCCATCCACGGCGTGTTCTTCATCCTCATTGGCGCAATAAATGGTTTTTTGGGCAGTAATAAGCCCCATTTCACGCCACTGGGTCATAAAAATATCACTTTCGGGCTTATCAAAAGTAATGGCAGGATTTCCGGCATTTAAATGATCAAGCAAAAGAGCCACTTGATCGGCAAGCCCTTTAGCGTCTTTATCGCCCCTTTGCTTGCGCAAGCGATCAAGGCGTTTTTCCGCTGATTGTATGTCGGCCAAAAGAAGTTCTGTTTCAATGGTTTCAATATCGCGCAAAGGATCAACGCTGCCGTCCACATGGGTAATATTTTCATCTTCAAAGCAACGCACCACATGCACAATGGCAGCACATTCACGAATATTGGCCAAAAATTGATTGCCAAGCCCTTCGCCCTTACTTGCGCCACGCACTAAACCTGCAATATCAATGAAGTCCACATTGGCGTGCAAAGTTTTTTGCGGATTTGCCAATTCTGTAAGTACTTGCAAACGTTTGTCTGGCACTGCCACCGTGGCCTTATTGGGTTCTATGGTGCAAAAAGGATAATTAGCCGCTTGGGCATTTTGTGCCTTGGTTAAGGCGTTGAAAAGTGTAGATTTTCCCACATTAGGCAGGCCGACAATACCGATGCTTAAAGACATATTTGCTCCCCATATAATATTTTACATAGTAATTTCAACTGAAATTACTATAACAAGCTGATAAATAAATTCTTTGAACAAAACCTTGTATAAGGCAAAAGCATTTTTGGCAAGTTTTATTCAACGCGTTTTTTGGACAGAATACCTAAGCAAGCTTGATTGATAATAAAAATAACGTTATAAAGATTTTGTACATATTCTTGCACTTATATTTTATTACAACATTTTAGGAGGTTACTTTGCCAGAAGATCGCGAAAATAAAGTAAGTTGTAGTAACTTTATCAATGAAAGAGAAGTTGCCCTTGAGGTTATTTCGGGAAAATGGAAGTCTACCATTTTGTGGAATCTTCACCTTGCCGAAAAAATTCGTTTTAATGAATTTTTTAAGATTATTCCCGGCATTACCCAAAAAATGCTAA
>CAYJGS010000268.1:0-2078 GCA_964369505.1 uncultured Desulfovibrionaceae bacterium
CACGTTTCCACCGATGAAGTTTTTGGCAGCCTTGGCAAGGATGACGCACCCTTTACCGAGCAAACACCCTATGCTCCCAATAGTCCCTATGCCGCATCTAAAGCCGCCAGCGACCACTTAGTACGCTCATTCCACGAAACATATGGCTTGCCCACGCTCATAACCAATTGTTCCAATAATTATGGGCCACGCCAATTTCCCGAAAAGCTCATTCCCCTTATGATTTGCAATGCCCTTGACGCTAAGCCCTTGCCCATTTATGGAAAAGGAGAAAACATACGCGATTGGCTGCATGTGGAAGACCACTGCGCTGCCATAGAATTGGTATTACAAAAAGGCCACATTGGCCGCACATATACCATTGGCGGAAGGGCTGAACGCAGTAATATGCAAGTGGTGAAAGATATTTGCCATATACTTGACCAGTTCACACCGCGCCCCCACGGCAGTTATGCCGACTTGGTACAATATGTGACAGACCGCCCAGGCCACGATTTTCGCTATGCCATCAACTGTAGCCGCATAGAAGAAGAATTGCACTGGCAGCCGGAACATACTTTTGAATCTGGACTTTTAGAAACAGTGCGCTGGTACCTAGAAAATCCCAAATGGCTTGAACGGGCCCGTAGCGGCGCCTACACAGATTGGGTAGAAAAAAACTATGGCAATAGGTAAATGCATGAAAGAACGCAAAGGAATAATTTTAGCCGGCGGCTCGGGAACACGCTTACACCCCCTCACCTTAAGTGTGAGCAAACAACTCATGCCCATTTACGATAAACCTATGATTTATTACCCTTTAAGCATTCTTTTGCAAGCTGGTATTCGCGATATCAGCATTATCTCCACCCCGCAACACTTGCCGCTTTTTGCAGACTTGCTGGGCGACGGCCATACATGGGGTTGCACTTTTCACTATGTGGTACAACCTTCACCCAATGGCTTGGCAGAAGCTTTTTTGCTCACCAAAGACCACATCAAAGGCCACCCCTGTTGCTTAGTGCTAGGGGACAATATATTTTTTGGGCATAATCTCGACGCATTATTGCAACACGCTTCTGAGCAAGAGCGCGGCGCCACAGTTTTTGGTTATCACGTAAGCGACCCGGAGCGCTATGGCGTTGTGGAATTTAATGCTTATCAACAGGCCATAAGCATTGAAGAAAAGCCCAAAAATCCCCGCTCAAATTATGCGGTAACGGGTTTATATTTTTATGACGAAGATGTGGTGGATATAGCCAAGGCCATCAAACCTTCACAACGTGGCGAACTGGAAATTACCGACGTAAATAATATATACTTAGAACGTGGAGATTTGCGCGTGGAGCTTATGGGGCGCGGTATTGCTTGGCTTGATACGGGCACACACGATTCTTTGCTCGCCGCCTCATCCTATGTGCAAGCCATGCAAACACGGCAAGGTCTGTATGTGGCTTGCCCAGAAGAAATAGCTTGGCGCAAAGGTTTTATGAACACAGATCAATTGCGTGCTTGTGGCACGAAGCTTAAAAAATCTGCCTATGGTGAATACCTCTTAGAATTGGCTGACGGCAGTAAGGGTATGAATTATGGAGGTAATTAAAACTCCTCTACACGGTGTTTTGCTCATTAAACCCAAAGTTATCGGTGATGCTCGCGGTTATTTTATGGAAGCGTGGCAAGAAAAACGCTATGCAGAAATAGGCCTTAGCCTGCCTTTTGTGCAAGATAATCGCTCTTGCTCAAGCTATGGCATATTGCGCGGCCTGCACTTTCAAAAAACCAAGCCTCAGGGCAAACTTGTTTCTGTGCCCTTGGGATCTGTGTACGATGTAGCCTTGGATATCCGTGAAAATTCACCAACATATGGCCAATGGTATGGAGTTGAACTAAGCCAAGAAAATCACTATCAATTATGGATTCCCCCTGGATTTGCCCACGGTTTTGCCGTTACCTCAGAAGTAGCTCACTTTCATTATAAAGTAACAGATTTTTATGATGCAAGCGACGAAGGCACCTATGCTTGGAATTCGCCAAGCCTGCAGATTCCTTGGCCCATTATTGACCCCACCCTTTCAGAAAAAGACCGCCAAGCGCCG
>CAYJGS010000269.1:0-2078 GCA_964369505.1 uncultured Desulfovibrionaceae bacterium
GTGAGCGTGCCTTTAGAAAAATGCATTGGAAATGCGTTTTTCATGTTCGACTATAATAGCCTGTTGCAAAAGTCAGCTGATGTAAGTTTTTTTTAACAAAGCTCTGATAACAAATCATCCTTAATGCGTTATAATAATTTAATATATTTTAAAACCCCTGCACAATTGCACAAGGGTTTTTAAAATATGTGTATCTGAATGCATATGGGGCTCTCAAATGCACTCTAATTCCTTAAAATTCTATGGTGTTAGCCGCTTTTCAGCAGTTTACTATATGGTTACAGTGGACACTAGCCCGTGACTTGAAAATTGTTGAGGGCTGAGCACTGCTCCATATGCACCGGCGTTATCAAAAAGTAAATAGTTGCCGATGGCTATATTTTCAAGGCGGACATTGCGACATACGGTATCTAAGGCTGTGCAAAGATTGCCGCAGATATGCACTTCTTTTGCGGCAACGCTTTTGCCCAAAGCGTGTGGAATCATGTTTGAACCGCTCCATAATGGTTCATAGTGCCCAAGGGTGCTTTTTGCAGATACAAGCTCTGCAAAACCGGCTATGGCTGGGCGGAAAAAACCATTGAGTAGCCCTTTGGCTATAACAAATGTGGTGCCACGAGATTCTTTTATATCCATAATTTCTGTAACATAGGTTCCAGCTCTTGCCACTAAGAAGCGACCACTTTCTATATATAAGTTTATGTTGGGCCAGCGTTTCATAAGGCGCGTGCGTATTTGTTTGGCGTGTTCTTGCATGGGTTCAAGGTCAAGGCTTGGCATGTGCGGCGCATAGCTAATGCCAAAACCGCCCCCAAAATCTACAAATTCTAAGTTAAGCCCCAAGGTGTCACCCCAAAAGAAAGCTAA
Source organism: uncultured Desulfovibrionaceae bacterium (assembly GCA_964369505.1). GTDB lineage: Bacteria > Desulfobacterota > Desulfovibrionia > Desulfovibrionales > Desulfovibrionaceae > CAYJAD01. Next base: position 868 of record CAYJGS010000269.1, read on the forward strand.
GGCTTCTAAATGGCTAAATATTTTTTGTAGGGTTTGGGCAGAAATAATTTGGCTGCGTATATACACATGAAAACCCACAAGTTCACAATGTTTAAGTCCTTGTAATACATCTTTATGCGCCAATAACTCTTCTTCGCTCACGCCAAATTTATTGGGTAATGCGGTGGTCAAGCTTTGTTCTTGGTCAATAGCCACAGATAAATTAGGATTTATGCGCAAGCCCACCTTAGCTTTGATGCCAAGATTGGCGCAAACATTGTCTATACGCATAAGTTCGGTGTAAGAATCGGCAACAACAAAGCTGTGCTCTATGGTTGCGGCAATATCTGCTTCACTTTTTCCGGGGGTTGAGTAGACAAGGCGTTCTTTTTTGCAACCAAGCTCTTTGGCTTGCATAACTTCTTTGGCAGAGGCTGCGTCAATGCCTACATTGTTTTGGATAAGAAAACGCGCTACATTGCTGTCATTATTGCATTTTAATGAATAGAGCAGTGAGTAGTCCGTAAAGGTAGATTGTAACTTTTGGATTTGTTCTTGGATATTGCTAGTATCGTATATATAGAGCGGGCAACCGTATTCCTTGGTAAGCGTTGTGATTTTCTCTAAGCTATATTGCACGTGAAGTTTCCTTTTTTTTTATATTTTGAGACCTCTGCATAATTCATTTTGCAGGGGCTCATGGAGCTTTGGCGCTAGCCAATGCGACCAAAAATCAAGAGTAGGGCTAGCTTTGCTTGCCCGTTAAGCGATTGATTTTTGTGCCTTTTGCTCTGCACATTGTATTTTGCCATTGAAGTCATTTTTAAAAATGTAACAGCAAAATTATATTTGAAAATAATTGTGCAGAGCTCTCATTTTAATGGGTTTTGCAAAAACTGTAAAGTGTGCTTCTGAGGATGGGCGTGGGTATGGGCATGGTGGGCATTCAAACTGGGCTTAAGGCTTTTAAGCACGCACTGGGACAGGAAAAATTTTAGAGTTTTGCAATCCGTGTTCAAAAGTATCTTTGTACAAATAGAAAAATATACTACAGTAAATGGGGGGAAGCAGTATATATCCTCACGTTATTTTTGTAAAAAAATAAACATTTCTGCGCGATAAAAAAAATAAATAAAATTTTGCAAAAAAAAGTTGACTCTTTGCTTCTCCTTGCATATAACACCACTTGCACACGGGTCGTTAACTCAGTAGGTAGAGTATCTGCCTTTTAA
>CAYJGS010000270.1:0-2060 GCA_964369505.1 uncultured Desulfovibrionaceae bacterium
CGGAATTTTCCTTCTTTTACCCAATCTTCCAAATTTCTGTTGGTGGTGGCAAGCACGCGCACATCCACACGCACCGTGTCTGTGCCGCCCACACGGTCAACTTCGCCTTCTTGTAAAACGCGCAAGAGCTTTGCTTGCAAGGCAAGATCCATTTCGGAAATTTCGTCAAGTAATATGGTGCCGCCGGAAGCTAATTCAAATTTGCCGGGTTTTTTGGCTATGGCACCGGTGAAGGCACCTTTTTCATGACCAAAAAGTTCGCTTTCCAGCAAATGCTCGGGTAAGGCTGCGCAGTTTACAGCAATAAATGGCCCCTTTGCCCTGTCGCTCCAAGCATGCAAAGCACGGGCAAAAAGTTCTTTACCGGTGCCCGATTCGCCATTGATAAGTACAGTGGCTTTGGAAGGAGCCACTTGTTTTGCAAGCCCCATAACTCTGGCAATGGCCGCATGTTTACCCACAATGTTTGGCCCGCCGGCATAGTTTGCGCTGCGCCCGCCAAGTGTGGAAGAAGAGGGCGCTTGAGCCATTTTGGGTGGCGCTTTGGCAATGGCAGTAATTTTTTCAAAATCTAAAGGTTCCAACCAATAATCGGCGGCACCAAGTTCTAAAAATTTTTGAGCCTCGTCGGCATTGCCTTTGTCTGTGATGATAATAACTGGCGGAAAGGCAGGGTCATCCTGCCCAACGCTGAGCAGGTCTTCAGCTTTGAAGCCAGGCAGCGAGGGTCGCGCAAAGATTACCCCCGGTCCGGACTTTCGTACAAACACAGAGGCACCTTGAAGATTCTCGGCTATGCCAATCTCATATCCCGCATCCCGTAATTGGGGAAAAACGCGGGTGACCGCATGAGCCGGAGCTAGAAAAAGTATTCGACGCGTTGACATGCTCTACATGCATACCTTGTTGTGCGCAGAATAGCAAGTTTTCTTTAGTGTGGTCTCAAGTTCTAGGAAATTTTCCACCATTGCAAAGAGGGCATTTATGGTGTATTTTTCAGAAAAATTTTATTTAAGGATGTGTTATGTCAAAACAAGCAGTACAAGCTGGTGATGTTACAGTCGAATTGCCTATCGTACCCTTGCCGGATACCAATATAAGTATTTTACTTTTTGACAGCCTTGGCTGTATGAAGCTTATACAAGATTTGGCCGCCGAAGCTGTGAAAAGATTTACCAAGCCCGATATCATTGTATGCCCGGAAGCTAAGGCCATTCCACTTACTCAAGAAATGGCGCGCTTGTGGGGCATTGATTATTTTGTGCTACGTAAAGAAAAAAAACTCTACATGGACGAGCCGCAAAGTCTGCAAATTCGCTCTATTACCACCGCCGGTGATCGCAAACTTTGGTATGATAAAGCCTATACCACAAAGATCAAGCACAAGAATATTATGCTTTTTGACGATGTTATTTCCACAGGCGGTACCCTTGCCGCCCTTGTGAGTTTTGCAGAAGATAATGCCTTAAATGTGGTGAGCATTGCCACCATTTTTACAGAAGGTGAAAGTGAATATGTGCAAGAAGTGGAACAAAAATTTGGAAAAATAGAAAGCCTTGGGCATTTAGATATTATTGTGCGTGATTAATTTTTGAGTTTTTCCACCCGAAAAACTGTTTTCCTTGGTGGCGTAAATTTGTAACTTAAAGCCGATGCTTGTTGCAAAGGTCTTAAGGAAACACTGATTAAATCGTATTTCCTTAATCAATAGTATACAAACACCACTTTGTGGTGTTTGCGCCGCCTAAAGACAGCAAAGCTGTCTTGGCAGAAAGACACAAAAATCAATCATTTAACGGGCAAGCAAAGCTCGCCCTATTCTTGATTTTTGGTCGCATTGGCTTTTGCCAACGCTCCATTTAAGAAAACGCCGATTAAATCAGCGCTTCCTTAAAAAAGCTGTTACATAGGGCTGTCTAATACAAAAGCCTTTTGTAATGGCTTTTCTTTTTCTTTTGCTTGCAGGTCCGTGGATTGCAAAGGCTCACGCTTTAGTGTGCTAAATTGGCTGTGGTCAAATATGGTTTCTGGCAATTCTGTTTTGGCTTGAATGCTTTTTT
>CAYJGS010000271.1:0-2047 GCA_964369505.1 uncultured Desulfovibrionaceae bacterium
ATGCGCCGCCCTGAGCGGATAAAAACCAAAGCAGATGGTATCTTTTCAGCATGATAATAATGCGTTCAAAAAGTGGTAGATGCAAGGAAAAACAAAAAGCCAAGCTGCGCTGTGTATATAGACATACATAAGCAGTTTGGCTTTTTAGTTTTGACGCAGCAGATGCCGCTTTTTCAACGCATTATTTTATTCCCATTCGATGGTGCTGGGAGGCTTTGAAGAAATATCATACACCACACGGTTAACGCCCTTCACTTCGTTGATAATACGGCTGGACATGCGCTCTAAAAGTTCTGATGGCAAGCGAGCCCAATCGGCGGTCATGGCGTCGACACTATCTACAATGCGCAAGGCTATCACGTGTTCATAGGTGCGACCATCGCCCATAACACCCACAGTTTTTAAGGGTAAAAGCACGGCAAAGCCCTGCCATACCTTGCGGTACCAGCCAGAACTTTTAAGCTCTTCTTTCACAATTTTATCGGCATTGCGTAAGATATCAAGGCGTTCTTCGGTGATTTCTCCAAGAATGCGTATGGCAAGGCCAGGCCCCGGGAAGGGGTGACGCCATACTATGGAATCCGGCATGCCAAGCTCGGCGGCCACTTTGCGCACTTCGTCTTTGAAGAGCTCGCGCAAGGGTTCGATGAGCTTTAAGTTCATGGTTTCTGGCAGGCCGCCCACATTGTGGTGGCTTTTAATGACAGCGCTTGGCCCTTTGTGTGAGATGGATTCAATCACATCGGGATATAGGGTGCCTTGAGCCAAAAAGTCCACTTGTCCTTGAGCTTTAAGGGCTTTGGCTTCTTCGTCAAAAATTTCAATGAAGGTATAGCCAATAATTTTGCGTTTCTTTTCTGGGTCATCCACGCCATGTAATTTATCAAGAAAGAGTTTTTGCGCCTGCACAGATTTTAGGTTTAAGTCAAAATGTTCGCGCAAATACGAAACAACTTCTTCGCCTTCATTGTGGCGCAACACACCATTATCCACAAAAATGCAATGCAGGCGGTGCCCTATGGCCTTGTGCAGCAATACGGCAACAACAGTGGAGTCAATGCCGCCAGAAAGGGCGCATACCACATGCTTATCACCCACTTGCTCAGCCATTTCTTTTATGCAGCGCTCCACAAAGCCGGACATGGTCCAATCGGGGGTAATTTTAGCAATGTGAAAAAGGAAATTGCGCAACATGCGCTCGCCGTCTTCGCTGTGATGCACTTCGGGATGGAATTGTACGCCATAAATGTTGCGCTCTTCGTGCGCCATGGCCGCCACTTCAAGAGTGCTTGTGCTTGCAACCACAGAAAAGCCCTGCGGCACTTTTTGCACCTTATCGCCATGGCTCATCCAAATACGGGTGGGCGCATCACAATTAAGGCCATGCCATAAGGGGCAATTTTTGTCTGTAAGCTTTAAGTCAGCTGGGCCATATTCGCGGGTAATAGACTGCGCAAGCTCTCCGCCAAGGTTTTGTGCCAGAAGCTGCATACCATAGCAAATACCAAGCACAGGCACGCCCAAGTCTAAAAAGCCCATATCCAGAGTGGGAGCGTCGGCTTCGCCCACCGAGGCAGGTCCACCGGAAAGGATTATGGCATTGGGCTGCATGGCCTTGACGGCTTCGGCCGTTACAATGCAGGGGTGGATTTCAGAATACACACCGGCCTCACGCACACGACGGGCAATGAGCTGGGTTACCTGTGAACCATAGTCGATAATGATTACTTTACTGGCCATATTTACTTCCTTAACAGGCTGTTAATTATCCACGCGGTAATTGGGAGCTTCTTTTGTGATGATAACATCGTGTACATGGCTTTCGCGCAAGCCCGCAGGTGATATTTCGCAAAAAGAAGTATTTTCGCGAAGTTCTTTAAGGTTAGCAGCGCCCACATAACCCATGCCCGAACGCAAACCACCCATGAGCTGATAAATGGAATCCATAACCGGCCCACGATAAGGCACGCGTCCCACAATTCCTTCGGGCACAAGTTTTTTGCTGCGCTCTTGGAAATAGCGGTCGGAAGAACCTTCTTTCATGGCG
>CAYJGS010000272.1:0-2024 GCA_964369505.1 uncultured Desulfovibrionaceae bacterium
TGGGGGAGGGGAAAGAACCTTTTCTTCAGAAAAGGTTTTTCCCTTCCCCCAAAAAACAATAAACACTTAAAACCAAATAAAACTATGAAATCTACATTCCATGTAATTGTTGTGGGTGCGGGTCATGCCGGATGTGAGGCCAGTATGGCTTTAGCTAGGCTTGGGCATTCGGTTTTGCTTATTACAGGCAATGTGGATCGCATTGGTCATCTTTCGTGCAATCCTGCCATTGGTGGATTGGCCAAGGGGCATATGGTGCGTGAAATTGACGCACTTGGTGGTATGATGGGTTTATGGGCTGATGCTGCCGGCATACAATTTCGCACTTTGAATATGAGTAAAGGCCCTGCGGTGCGGGCCACGCGGGCGCAGATGGACAGAGATGTTTATATGCATACGGTGAAGCAGAGTATTTTTTCTCAAGAAAATTTACTCGTTTGGCAAGACAGCGTGGAAGCGCTTTTATATAAGGGCGAAAATATTACAGGAGTGCACACAGCGCAGGGGCTTTCTTTTCAGGCAGACCATGTGCTTTTGACCACGGGTACTTTTTTATGCGGGCGCATTCATATAGGCCCCATGTCCATGGACGGCGGAAGATTGGGTGATGCGCCTGCCAGTGGTCTTTCGCAGAGTTTGCGCGAGCTTGGTTTAGAGCTTGGTCGCCTTAAGACCGGCACTACGCCAAGGATTTTGCGCGCATCCATTGATTTTTCTCGCATGGAAGAGCAACCGGGCGATATGCCGCCGCCGGCTTTTTCTTTTCATGGTAAAGGCCCGCAATTACCGCAATTACCCTGTCATATTGCTTGGACCAATGAGCGCACTCATGATGTTATTCGTTCGGGTTTTGAGCGTTCGCCGCTTTTTACGGGCGTTATTAAGGGCACGGGAGCTCGCTATTGTCCTTCTATTGAAGACAAGATAGCCCGCTTTCCCGAGAAGCCAAGGCATCAGATTTTTGTGGAACCTGAAGGTCTTAACAGCCCGGAATGTTATATGAACGGCATTTCTACTTCTTTACCTTTGGACATTCAATTGGGTTTACTTGCCACGGTGCCCGGCCTTGAAAATGCCCATATGGTGCGGCCTGGCTATGCCATTGAATATGATTATGTAAACCCTGTGCAATTGGCACCCACCCTTGAAACGCGTACCATAAAAGGCCTTTGGCTGGCAGGTCAGATAAATGGTACTTCAGGCTATGAAGAAGCCGCCGCTCAAGGATTGTGGGCAGCTTTAAATATTTCTAATCATATTAAAGAATTACCACCATTCATTTTGGGGCGCGACGAAGCGTATATGGCTGTGCTCATAGACGATCTTGTAACCTTGGGCACGCTTGAACCTTATCGCATGTTTACTTCAAGGGCTGAGCATCGTTTGCTTTTGCGCGAAAATAATGCTGACACAAGGCTTACAGCCAAAGGTCGTGCTCTTGGGCTTGTGGGAGATGTGCAGTGGCAAAGGTTTGAAGAAAAATGTGAGGCTGTGCAAAGGCTTAATACTTTATTGGAAAGCAAGCGCATATCCCCAAGTAGCCAATTAAATACAGTTTTGCAAGATGCCGGTGAAGCAGGTGCCAGTCAAGCTGCTACTTTGGCCGAACTTTTGCGCCGCCCGGCCATGAGTATTGAGCGCTTACTTCCTCTTTGCCAAGAATTGGAAGGCTTTGACCGTGAAGTGCAGGCTGAAAGCCAAACACAGGTGAAATATGCCGGATACTTGCAAAGACAAGAGCAATTGGTCAAGCGCAGTCATAAATTAGAAAAGGTTTCACTGCCGCAGGATTTGGATTATTGCCAAGTGGCGGGTTTATCGAGAGAAGTGGAAGAAAAACTTAAAACATTACGCCCACATACTTTGGGGCAAGCGGGGCGCATTTCCGGTGTTACGCCGGCAGCTATTGTGTGCCTTGAGATACATTTGCGTAAAATGGGCTTATTGTAGTTTAATTTTTCACATTACTTTTGTGCACTTTAACAAGGTTCATCTCAAATGAGCGTATAAGCGCGTTTTTCGGG
>CAYJGS010000273.1:0-1984 GCA_964369505.1 uncultured Desulfovibrionaceae bacterium
CGATAGATTATCCCAAAAATGCAAGTTTTGCCGCATCTAAGGTTCTCAAAAATTGTTATTAACACAACATTTCTAAGGCTTGAAAATTCACGTTTTGAACTTTCCTGTCAAGATATTACAAAATATTTTGTAATGCGGGGTTTGTAAGCAGTCTGAAGGGGCATTACTGCCCCTTTAGTTTATATACTACTTCGCTTTCTTAAAAACTTCCGAGTCCAAAAGCCCCTGTTTCATCACAGCCTGAATGCCGCCTTGCGTATTGCTCACGTCCGTATACCCATGCTTAGCCAAAATCAAAGCACAATCATACGCACGTAAGCCTGTATTACAAATAAACACCACAGGGCGATCTTTCGGTACCTCTCCCACACGCTTTTCCATTTCTTCAAGGCCTATGGCATGCAGATCCGGCTCAATGGCTTCGGCTGCCTTGGCCGCCGCCGCAGGGCGCGCGTCAATAAAAAATGGCTCCTTATCTGCGCCCTTGCGCCCTTGCCAAAGCCCCGCAAATTCTTGCGGCGTTATAGCCCGAATCCGACCAGCCAACATATTCTCCGCCACATTGGCCACAGTATTAACTACATCCATGGCCGAAGCAAGCGGCGGCGTATACGCCACTTCTAAATTAGAAATATCTTCCAAATTGGGCTTTGCCATCTGCAAAGCAGCAGCCACAGCGTCAATGCGTGCCTTTACCGCATCCCCCATGTGCGAAGCACCCTGCATGCCAAGCACACGCTCCGTACCACGCTCCACCACAATTTCAAGACTCATAAGATCTTTTTCGGGATAAAAATGCGCCCTGTCCAATTGCTCCACACTCACAGCCTGCGCATCAAAACCGGCAACTTTGGCTTGACCTTCCGTCAAACCCGTGCCGCAAAATGTCATCTCAAAAAGCTTCACACCCCATGTGCCCACATACCCCTTAAAATGCGCCTTATTACCAACAGCCACATTGGTACCTATCACACGCCCTTGCCTATTGGCCATAGAACCAAGCGGAATATACCCAACCTTGTCCGTAATAAGGTTTTTCACCGCCACACAATCACCACCGGCATAAATGGCAGGATCAGTTGTCTGCATATACTCATTCACCACAACAGCACCAAAAGGCGCAACTTCAATCCCCGCCGCACTGGCAAGCTGGCCATTGGGCACAAAGCCCGCCGCCACAATAACAAGCTGTGCCTCAAGCTCACGCTTATCAGTAACCACACGACAAACCTTGCCGCCATCTCCTTCAAAACGCAAAACCTTCTCTGCTGTATACACAGCCACACCATTTTCACGGCAATGATTTTCTGCCATGGCCCCAAGAGTCTTAGACAATGCCATGGGCAAAATACCCTCTGCCATCTCCACAAGGCTCACATCAATACCCCACATGTCCGCCAAAGAAACAGCACACTCAAGACCAATAAAACCAGCCCCCACTATAACAGCCTGCTTTACCTCACCAGCCTCGCAAGCCTTGCGAATACTTTCCGCCGCCTCCAAACGCGTCACCGCAAAAATATTTTCAAGCTCAACCCCATCCACCTGCGGCATACGCGCACTGGCACCCGTAGCAAGCACAAGCTTATCATAAGACAAATATTCCTGCTTCTTACTCACCACATCTTCCACCAAAACTCGCTTGGCCTCACGCTCAATAGATAAAGCTCTGGTTTGCGTGCGCACACTAACACCTTTAAGCTCTGCAAAAAAGCCTGCATCACGCACCCTATTATACGGCGTTGCGCGTAATTCATTTATATTATTAACTTCGCCCGAAAGATAAAAGGGCATGCCACAACCGCCATACGAAATATATACATTTTCATCAATCATGGTTACTTCTGCATCAGGATCCATGCGCTTGCAACGACAAGCCGCCTTGGGCCCAAGCGCCACACCGCCAATAACAAGAATTTTTTGTGCCATAGTACTTTGCTCCTCATATAATATTTTTATTTTTGTTTTTATTTTTGTTTTTATT
>CAYJGS010000274.1:0-1977 GCA_964369505.1 uncultured Desulfovibrionaceae bacterium
TACGTGTTCAAGATTGAAATCGTCTATTTTTATATTTCTAAAAAACGTAAAAAACGACATAACAGCTATTTCCCCATAATTTTTTGAGACAGGGAAAATCCTGCATAGGCAAGGCAGCCCGTCATAAACATACTTACCATGTAAAAAACAAATCCCATGGCCAGAGATTGCCATTTTGATACATTGAGCTTTACAATGTAGTTTACCGCCAGTTGCAAAAGCTCACTACACATAGTGCTGAATACCCAAAAAAGACTGCTACATGCTAGCATAATAACCACGAAAAGCATGAAATTAAGAAAATTATTCACAAGTTCCCTCCTGTTTGCCAATAGGTTAGCGTTTTTTGAGATCTTGTCTAGTTGCGTTTTGGGTATTTTTGGAACGGCATATGAAAAAAAGCCCCCATATGGGAGCTTTTTTTACTTGTCTGAAAGTTCTTTGACTATGTCTTTTAGGTGTTTGTGGGTGTTTTTTTGCACGTCTTTTTCTTTTACATGGCCTTTTTTGTAAATATATATGGGGTAAATGAAAGCCCCCAAAATAGTAAAGAAAAGGCGCAAGCCCGCACTTTGAGAAATGTTATACGCGGGTAAAGGCAGACGCATTTTTTGCACAGGTGGGGAATAGCCCGGTGCGGTTATGCTGTGGTTGTGCTCTTGGTGTTGGTTATTTATGCGCCCTTTGATGTTTTGTTCTTCCCTTGGGTATGTTTTAAGGGCCTTTTTAAAAGCGTTTTCAAAGGTTTTTGTCCAAATAACCTTGCTCATTTAGGCTGCCTTTTGTTGCAATTGGCAAAGCAGGTCTTGAAATTCCGTATCTTTGGCCGATTGTAAGCAAAAAAGAGCATCGCTTAAGGCATCTTCAAAGGCTATAAGGGCGTCTACAAAAAAAGCGGGTATGTTTTTTTCCTCGGCTGTGCGGACGTGCCCTTCCAGATGGGTGAGCCTTTGTTCTAAAATGTTTTGAATATGGGCAAAGTATTCTGCACGTTCGGTGATTATTTGGGGGCGATGCTCAAAACAGCCCATAAGCAAAATATGTAAATCTCTGGCTGTTTTGGCGTATTTACGCAAACGAAAAGTATATACCCACAAAAAAGCCATACCCACAAGGCCGCGCCCATGAGTAAAGGCTGCGCTTATAAAACCTTGCTCTGCATGTAAGGCCTGCACCAGTCGGTCTTGCTTAGCTAATGTATAGGCTGTCATGGTAAAATCCTCTGTTTATAAGGTAAAACTTGCAAGGTGCTTTGTAAAGCCTTTAGGGCAATAAAATGACACAATCAATGCACTCAGTGAAATAAAATGGCCGACGTCGGCTATTTTGATTTTTTGCTCCTAATAAAATCAATTACTTACAAAACCGAATAGCCGACGTCGGCCATTTTATTTTTTGTCAGCCAATTGGGCGCGTAGGTAGTCGGTATATTCTTTGTTCACGCGCAGGAGTTCTTCTGTGAGTTTGCGCCGCTCTTCTTCGCTTGCACGGAGTTTTTCTTCCAGCTCTAGGCATTGGGGGCATTTGCCGTGAGGGTTTTCAAGCTTTTCCTCCATCTGTGCACCCACAGTAATGCTATTGGCATTACTGTGGTGATTATGCTGCATAATCACGCTTTCTTGAGGTTGAGACTTGTATTTTTGCCCTTGTCCAGTCATCAGCCAGTCTTCATTTATTCCTAAATTTTCTGAAAATTTTTTAAGACTTGCAAAGCTTGGCTTTGCTCTGTTGTTTTCATAGTCATATATTGTTTGCTGATTTATTCCAGTCAGTTGCTCGAATGCCTTTCTTGACATCCTGCCTCTTAATTCTTTGATTCTTTCGGATACCGACATTTTTTTTCCAGATTATTTAATAAAATTTAAGAAAATGGGTTGACCATTTCGTAAAGCTTCGGTAAATGTTTAAACACGGCGGCTGTTCTTTTCGGGAACGGCTTAAAGGCTTGTATGCCGAAATAGGTAAAAACACAAGGAG
>CAYJGS010000275.1:0-1940 GCA_964369505.1 uncultured Desulfovibrionaceae bacterium
TTTTCAAATATTAACACTAAATTTATATGCAAAAATAATTGTGCAGAGCTTTCTATTAAGACTAAGCGCATTTTGAGCAATTGGAGACAGTATCACATGGAAAGAACACGTAAAAATCAAAATTGGGACGCTGCGGATTCTGCAGAATTATACGGCATTGACAATTGGGGTGCCGGCTATTTTTCCGTATCACAAAATGGTGAGGTTGTTATTCACCCTCAAGGGCAAAAAAAGCAGCCGACGGTGAGCATCTATGAAGTGATAAGCGGTATGCGTGACCGCGGTCACGACATGCCGGTGCTTTTACGTGTGGAAAATATTTTGGACACACAAATTGCCACTTTGCATGAAAATTTCCGTAAAGCTATAAAAAAACTTGATTACAAAGGTGAATACCGTGGTGTTTTTCCTATTAAGGTAAATCAACAACATCAAGTGGTGGAAAAAATAGCCCAAATCGGCACACGCTATCACCATGGCCTTGAGGTGGGTTCTAAGGCAGAGCTCATTGCTGCTGTATCGCAAATGCGTGATCGAGAATCGTGTCTTATTTGCAATGGCTATAAGGACGAAGAATTTATTGATTTGGCTTTGCATGCCATGCGCATGGATTATAATTGTTTTTTTGTTATTGAAATGCCAAGCGAATTGGATCTTATATTGGAACGTTCCGCCAAGCTTAATGTGCGACCCAATCTTGGAGTTCGTGCTAAGCTTTCAGCCAAGGCCGGTGGGCATTGGAGCAGTTCCGGCGGTGAAGGTTCGGCCTTTGGGCTTTCTCCGGCACAAATTGTAGACGTTGTGGACAAGTTGAAATCGTGTAATATGCTTGATTGTTTTAAACTTTTGCATTATCACTTGGGTTCGCAAGTGCCCAATATTCGCGATATCCGTTCTGCCGTTATGGAAGCCAGCCGCTTATATGCAGGGCTTGTGCAAGAAGGCGCGCCCATGGGTTATCTTGACCTTGGGGGTGGTTTGGCTGTGGATTATGACGGTTCGCATACCAATTATGTTTCCAGCCGTAACTATACTTTGGATGAATACTGCACCGACGTTGTAGAAGCAGTTATGACCATATTGGATGAGCAAGACATTGCGCATCCGCATATTGTGACAGAATCTGGCCGCGCCACAGTGGCTTATTATTCCATATTGCTTTTTAATGTGCTTGATGCTCGCACTATCGAAGCAGGTGTTTTGCCAGAAGAATTGCCGGAAGATACGCCTGAGGCTGTACTCAATTTGCGCGAAGTGCTGCACGGCATGACTTTACGAAATCTGCAAGAATGTTATAATGACGTTTTGTATTACCGTGATCAAATACGTCAGCAATTTATAGCCGGTAATGTAACATTGCGCCAACGCACCCTTGGAGAGCGCTTTTTTTGGGCTATTATCATGCGCATTGCCACAGAAAAAGCTAAATTGAAAAAAATCCCGCGTGATTTAGCAGATATAGACGAACGCTTAGCCGATACCTATTATGTGAATTTTAGCGTGTTCCAATCTTTGCCCGATTCTTGGGCCATTGATCAGCTTTTCCCCATTATGCCCATACACAGGCTTCAGGAATATCCTTCGCGGCAGGGCATTTTATCAGATATTACGTGCGATTCTGACGGGCGCATAGACAGATTTATTGACCCGCAAGGCATGAAATCCACTCTTGAATTGCACCCCTTAAAAGAAGGGGAAGAATATTATTTGGGAGCTTTTCTTGTGGGGGCTTATCAAGAAACCCTTGGCGATTTGCACAATTTGCTTGGCGATACCAATGTGGTGTCTATACGCATTAATAATGATGGCTCTTATGAATTTGTGCGCGAAATACGTGGGGATTCTGTTGCAGATATTTTGGCTTATGTGGAATATGACCCACGCAGAGTGCTTGAAGACCTTCGGGCAACGGCTGAAAATGCTGTGCGCACAGGGCTTAT
>CAYJGS010000276.1:0-1866 GCA_964369505.1 uncultured Desulfovibrionaceae bacterium
TCATTTAACGGGCAAGCAAAGCTCGCCCTATTCCTGATTTATCGGTCGTGCTGACGAAAGTCAGCACTCTGAGAAAATAAAATATTTTCTTACTATCTTTAAGGAATGCGCCTTAATCTTATGGCTTAAGGCGCATTCATATAAAAGTGACAGTGCTATAAAAAAACTATGGAATCACTCAGTATTGTTTGGAATGCCCTACCTTATATTTTAAGCGGCAGTTTGGTCACCATTGCCAATGTGTGCATAGCCCTTGGAATTGGGCTTTTGTTTGGTGTGCCCTTAGCCATTTTGCAAGTATATGGATCGCCATATGTTCGACGTATACTTTCTTTATATGTATGGTTTTTTCGTGGCGTTCCCATACTGGTATTGCTTTTTTTAGGTTTTGGTCTTTTTGTTACCTTGGGTATTCCCATCGAGCCCTTCTTTTTAGCGTGCATAGTGCTTGGTTGTACCAGCACAGCCTATCAATCCCAAGTATACCGCGGGGCCATTTTAGCCTTGCCCCAAGGGCAATTGCGCGCGGCAAGAGCTCTTGGCATGAAAGATTCTACGGCTATTGGGCATATTATTCTGCCCCAAGCTATGCGTATGTCCATACCCGGTTTTGCCAACGAATTTTCTATTTTGCTTAAAGATTCAGCCATCTGCTATGTGCTTGGTACTCAAGAAATTATGGCACGTACCAATTTTGTAGCGTCTAGAACCCACGAACATTTATTACTTTTTGCTGCAGCGGGTGTGATTTATTTTGTGATCACTCTTGTGGGTGTACGCCTTTTGCGCATGCTTGAGCAAAAAATTACCGTGCCAGGCTATGCCGCAAGCTCATAATTATAACGGCCTGATTGTATAAAAGGATGCCTATGACTCCAGTGCTCAGTATAGAAAGTATATCTAAGACCTTGGGTGGAAAAAAAATTTTAGATAATTGTTCTCTTTCCATAAATAGAGGAGAGCTCAAGGTGCTTATTGGGCCATCAGGCGCTGGTAAGAGCACGCTTTTGCAATGTATAAATTGTCTTATTCCTCCTGATAGTGGACGCATTATCCTTGAAGAAAAAGAACTTGCCATGCAAAATGCCGATGATCTTTGCGCTTTTAGGGCGCGCGTGGGCATGATTTTTCAAGATTTTAATTTGTTTGATCACCTTACAGCTTTGGACAATGTGGCCATAGCTTTGCGTAAAGTGCGCGGTGAAAGCCGTGTTAATGCGCATGAACGCGCCATGCAAGAGCTTTCGCGCGTGGGGCTTGTTGAGCGAGCAAATCTGTATCCGGCGCAACTTTCCGGCGGGCAAAAACAACGTGTGGCCATTGCCAGAGCTTTAGCCATGGATCCCAAGGTTATTTTGCTTGATGAGCCAACGTCTGCTCTAGACCCTGAACTTGTGGGCGAAGTGCTTGCTGTTATTAGAGATCTTGCCCGTGGTGGCATGACTATGCTTATGGCAACGCACCAAATGGATTTTGCCAAGGCTTTAGCTAACGAATTTTTGTTTATGGAGCAGGGGCTTATTATTGAGCGGGGAACGCCGGCAGAACTTTTGGCACCGGATGCGCAAACGCGTACTCAAGCATTTTTTACCAAACTTTCTGATATGGATAGCTAGTGCTTGCTCATAAAAGCAGACACTAAAAAAAACCGTTCGGATTTTCAGACTGCGGCAAAGCCCGCATTATAAAAATGCTTTGTAATGGTTAACAAAAAGTTCAAAACGTGAACTTTAAGGTCTTCAAAACGTTGTGCTAATAGCAATTTTTGAGAACCTTCGATGCGGCAACACTTGCATTTTTGAGATAATCTATTGCCGCCATTAAAGTTTTTTGGAAAGGGGGTCTGGGGGAATAACCTTTTGTTCA
>CAYJGS010000277.1:0-1845 GCA_964369505.1 uncultured Desulfovibrionaceae bacterium
TAAGGGCGGCAGGGGGGCTGCAAGCCCCCCTTAGCCACTTACAAAAAAAGCGCGACAGCGCGTTAAAGTCCTTAGCCACTTACAAAAAAAGCGCGACAGCGCGTTAAAGCCCTTAGCCACTTACAAAAAAAGCGCGACAGCGCGTTAAAGCCTGACGCAGTGCAGAAGGAAAAAGATAAATTCCCCAAAAACTCATCAAAGTAATGCAAGGGGCCGCAAGGCCGCATAATAAAAATCGCGTGTATAAAAGGTCTTCATTTTTCTTCAAATTGTAACCTTGCCAAGGGTTGATTAAATACGCTATAATAAACAGAACTTGACAGAAAAAGTATGCGAAATCTGACATTTAAATGCATCCATGCATGTAAAAAAGCGCATTTGACGACAGTATCTAGAAAGGAAGGAAAAATTATGGCTTTACCCAAGGGATTTTTAGTGGCTTCGGCCAATGCCGGTTTTCGTAAGCAAGACAGGGACGATGTGGCTGTGCTTGTATCTGAAACTCCATGCGCCGTGGCCGGTGTTTTTACCACCAATGTATTTAAGGCAGCTCCAGTGCTTGAATGTCAGCGTTTACTTGCAGAAGGTAAAGAAATACACGCTGTGCTTGTGAATTCAGGTCAGGCCAATGCCTGCACAGGCGAAGAGGGCTTAAAGCGTTGTAAAGAAAGCAAGCGCATGATGGGCCAAGCTCTTGGCATGGATGCCGATAGCATTTTGCCCATGTCCACAGGTGTTATTGGGGGGCAATTTAACATGCAGCTTTGGGAAGAAGCCATGCCAAAGCTCATGCAAAACCTTGGGAAAAAAGATGAAGAGCATTTTACCCGCGCCATGATGACCACCGATGCCTTCCCTAAATTTGGTGCGCGCACTTTAGAACTTTCTGGCGGCACGGTGCATTTTGTGGGCATGGCGAAAGGTGCCGGTATGATTTGCCCCAACATGGCCACCATGTTGGCTGTGGTGCTTTGTGATGCAAAAATAGAGCAGGGCTTATGGCAAAAACTTTTTGTGCAGGCGGTGGATGTGACTTTTAATAGAGTTACTGTGGATGGCGATACATCTACCAACGATACCGTTCTTGGCCTTGCCAATGGCGCTTCTTGTGTGGAAGTTACAGAAGCGGATATTCCTCAATTACAAGCCATGCTCGAAGAAATGCTCGGTTCTTTGGCCTATATGCTTGTGCAAGACGGTGAAGGCTCCACCAAGGTCATACATATTGAAGTGCATGGTGCCAAAAATAAAGATGATGCCGAAAAAGTGGCCCGCACTGTGGGGCATTCACAGCTTGTAAAAACCGCCATGTATGGGCGCGATGCCAATTGGGGGCGTATTGTGGCAGCAGTGGGGCGCAGTGGAGCCAGCTTTGACGGAGACGCTGTGCGGGTGAGTCTTTGCGGTGTGGAGATTTTTGCTAAAGGGCAACCCACAGAAGGCAACCACGATGCCTTGCTTGAAGAGCCTTTAAAGCAAAGAGATGTGATTATTAGCATTGACCTTGGGCATAATACTGCAGAAGGAAAATATACTTTGCTTGCTTCGGATTTATCTCATGATTATGTGAGCTGTAATGCCGATTATCGCACGTAAAATCGCACGTAAAATGCCTTGAAAAGAAGAATGCTTTATGCTACTGTGTCTTCAGAAAAGTGTGTCAATTGGCTTTTTGATGTAAAAATAACAAGTTATGATTCACTTGTTCTTTTTTTCACATTGCAAATGATTGCCGCTTGACATTTTGTTAGTTTTTTCACAATATGTACAGGCGCACCACGACATGCTCCATGAAAGTGTGTTGTATGTTTTTTGTGCGCTTCCTAGTTAAAACTAAAACAACCT
>CAYJGS010000278.1:0-1843 GCA_964369505.1 uncultured Desulfovibrionaceae bacterium
GGAAGAAATCAATTTTGGCGGTACGCAAAAGCAAACTTTGGAGTTAGCGCGTCATATGGACAGGCAATTATTCAAGCCTGAAATTTGGACGGTGCGCGGTGGTGAGCAATTGCTTTCTATGGTAGAAGGTTATGATATTCCTGTAAAAATTTTGCGCAATGATGCTACGTTACGCCCATTTTTGGCAGCATACGCACTTTTTAAGCAATGGTACAAAGTGCGCCCAAAGCTCATACATTTAGGTACGGTTTTTCCCAATGTATGGGGCAGATTATTTGGCAAAATTTTTAAAACACCTGTGATTGTTGCCGGTTGTAAAGGACAAGGCAATGTGGCTAAGCAGCATGAGCGTTTTTTATGGCCTTTGGCGCATGCGCATATTTGCGACGCCAAGTCCATAAAATATGCTCTGGAAGATTTGGGAGCTCCGGCTTCTCAAGTGCATTGCATTTTTAATGGGGTGAATGTGGATTTTTTTTCACCACCTGAGCAGAGAGTGAAAGATTTAGAAATACTCAGCGTAGGGCGCATGGTGCCGGAAAAAGACCACGCCACTTTGCTCAAGGCTTTTGCTCTTGTTTTGCAAAAAGAGCCCAAGGCTAGGTTGCATTTGGTGGGCGATGGCCCTTTAAAACAAGCCATGCAAAATTTGGCGCGTGAATTAAATATTCAAGATAATGTTGTTTTTCATGGTTCAAGCAGCACTGTGCGAGAGCATATGCAGGCTGCACGACTTTTTGTGCTTTCTTCCATTTCTGAGGGCACACCCAATGTGCTTTTAGAAGCCATGGCTTGCGCCTTGCCCATTGTGGCTACGGCTGTGGCCGGAATTCCTGATATGATAGAGCATAAAAAGCAGGGTTTGCTCATTAAGCCAAGTGACCCTGCATTACTGGCAAAATCTCTTTTACAAATATTACAAGATGATACCATGGCGCAAAATTTGGGCGAAGCGGGGCGCAAGCATGTGTGTGAAAAATATTCTTTAGAGAGTGCTGCGCGTGCACATGAAGCCGTGTATACGGATTTATGCCATAAGGTAGGCTTGTTTTAGAAAAAAAACCATTATGCTTGCCAAAGTGCTTTTCTAGATATATTTATAAAGGAGTAAATATTTTTTTAAGCGTGTAATCATAGAGAGTATTTGTTATGTCCAATGAAAACGCATCAAACGCTGCACCCACGGCAACAGCTTCAGAAGCGCCGCAAAGATTTACGGCTGTGCGGAGTTTAGATATTCCTCTTGGAACGAATATCACATGCATGTTTAAGAAAAATATAAAGATAGAAACACGCATATTGGGCTATGATGAAGATGCATTTCTTTTATTAAAATTTCCTGTCCTTTCCGGCATTAGTCAGTATTTGCTAAAAGATACCGTTTTTGCAGCATTATTTAAAACCAGCGGGTATACCGTAGCCTTTACCAGTGCCATAGATATAGCTTTAACGCGCCAATTTTTAGCTTTTTGTGCATATCCTGCCCACTTTAAACTGTATGAAATCCGTGGAAGTAAGCGCGTGGAATGTCTTGTGCCTACGGCTGTGGACATAGATAATCAGCGCTATTTTGGCGTTATTGAAAATGTTTCAAGCACGGGCTGTCGCATCACTTTTAGCGGAGTGCACGGAACACGCTTGCGCAAGGTAGAAAAAGATCAATCGCTTTTTATTGAAGCTTGGACACAAAATGATACCTTGCCCGTAGACGGTGTTGTGGTTCGTGCGGAATCTTCAGTTTCAAAAGTTCGACTTGGAGTGAGCTTTAGCACCTTGAATAGGCAAAATGTAGCTGTTCTTGAAAAATTTATACATTCTCTATATTAAGACCGATGCATAATAT
>CAYJGS010000279.1:0-1803 GCA_964369505.1 uncultured Desulfovibrionaceae bacterium
AATGCGGCAAAATTTATATTTCAAAGATAACATATTGCCGCCATTAAAGTTTTTTGGAAAGGGGGGCTGGGGGCCGCTCAGATTGGGGGCTTTTGTCCACAAAAGGTTTTCCTCCAGAAAGCTTTGGCAACACTCTAAAGATGTGAACATCATGACAGCACATGTGAAAAATACCTGCACGCAATGTGGCCAATGTTGCCGTAATGACGGGCCTTTATTGCATGAAGTGGACATAGCTCTTGTGGCAGAAGGGCATATTGCCTTGCGCCAGCTTGTAACCTTAAGGGCGCAAGAGCTTGTGCACGATGCCGTGCAAGCAAGCCTTATTCCTTTAGCTGTAGAAGCGGTAAAAGTAGCCGGCACCCAAGAAAAAGAGCACCCTTGGCATTGCGTATTGCATTTGCCTAAAGGGTGTGGCCTGCACCCTTTACGCCCTGCCCAGTGCAAGGAGCTTTATTGTACGGATACTTCTGCTTTGCAAAATATGTATCATAAAGAAAGAGCCAATCGCGCTCTTGTGCTTGACGCTTTACCCCATGCTTTTGCAGGGCAAGGCAAAGCCTTGGTAGAAGCGCACGAAGAACATTGTGCGCTTGAAATGTGCAAAGAATTGCTTGCGCAAAAAAATGCAGATGCCGAACAAGAACTTTTAGAAAAAATCCGTTTTGACCTGTCTTTTCGTGAACTTTGCGTGCAAAAAAATGTGGCGCAAGAAAACGAACTTCCCTTTTTATTAGGCCGCCCTTTGTGGAAAGTTCTGCAAGGTTTTGGCTATAGATATCCTATGCCTCAAGGAAATAATTAGCAGGCTGTTGAAAAAGTGCAATCTGCGTCGGCAGATTACTTTTTTGTTCGTTACATGGGCCATAAGAGCCCAATGTTTCCTCAAAAAAAGCAATCTTTCTTGCATC
This sequence comes from uncultured Desulfovibrionaceae bacterium, assembly GCA_964369505.1. Taxonomy (GTDB): domain Bacteria; phylum Desulfobacterota; class Desulfovibrionia; order Desulfovibrionales; family Desulfovibrionaceae; genus CAYJAD01. Next base: position 912 of record CAYJGS010000279.1, read on the forward strand.
TTACACTTTTTGAACAGCCTGAGAAGGACAAAAATTTTGCTTTGTTTAAAAAATATTTTGTTTGAAACGCCTTTTTCAACGGCCTGTTAGGGTTTGCCAAGCTTGCCTATTGCCACACGCGCCAACAATTCCACTCCTTGCATAAGGGCACTTTCGTCAAAATCGAAGCGATCATTGTGGTGTCCTGCGCTGTGGTCTGCTCCCAATTGAATATATGTTCCTTGGCCGCCTTGATCTTGAACAGTTTTGAGCAGCCAAGTAAAATCTTCTGAAGCCATAAATTTTTCGCTTAAGCAAATCTGTTGAAAACAAGGCATATCCTTGGCCGCGCGATAAACATCTTTAGCTAAACTTTCATTGGAAAATCCACTTGGGCAAAGGCCTTTGCGTTCAATGCTGCTTGTGCACTGCCACATGGCGGCAGCATGCTCGCTTATGCGTGTAACTTCTTCCATAAGCCATGCATTGATTGTAGATGTGATACCGCGGGTTTCCCCCGCAAACCAAGCGTTGGAAGGAATGACATTGGGGGCACCGTCCACAAAAAGTTGCCCCACATTAACGCGCGTGTTGCCTTCGCCGTGGCGCGCTATGGCATGTATGGCTTGCACAGCAGCGCAAGCTGCAAGCAGAGCATTTTTGCCCTGATGTGGGGCATAGCCTGCATGGGCTGTTTGGCCTTCGTAGTTAATTTCAAAGGTGGTGTTGGCCAAAAAATGCGTGGTGCCGCAAATAAGCGTTCCTGTGTGTTCGGCCTGCACGCCAAGGTGCAAGCCTATGAGTTCTTGCACATTGTGCATAACCCCTGCATCAAGCATAGCTTTAGCACCTTGCCCAACTTCTTCTGCCGGTTGAAAAATCAAGCGCACGGTGCCGTGTAATTCTTTTGCCA
>CAYJGS010000280.1:0-1768 GCA_964369505.1 uncultured Desulfovibrionaceae bacterium
ACAAGTATTTTTTTTACAAACCTTTTTGCGCCATAAGCACCACAAGGTCGCATACGCGGCAAGAATAGCCCCATTCATTATCATACCAGCTGACAATTTTTGCCAAATTACCGTCTTGCACGGTGCTGTATTCCACTTCTAAAATAGAAGAGTGGGGATTTCCTTTAAAGTCCATGGAAACAAGCGGTTTATCGCAATATTCCAATATGCCCTTCAAAGGTCCTTCCGAAGCCACTTTCATGGCCGCGCGCATGGTTTCTGTGTCGGTGCTTTTTTCTAAAAGAGCTGTAAAATCCACTACAGACACTGTAGGAGTGGGCACACGCAAAGAATAACCGGTAAACTTGCCTTTAAGGGCAGGAATGACCTTGGCCACAGCTTGAGCTGCACCGGTAGATGTGGGGATAATGCTGCAAGCGGCAGCGCGAGCACGGCGCAAGTCTTTGTGCGCCATATCCAAAATACGTTGGTCATTGGTATAGGCGTGAATGGTGGTCATGGTGCCTTGAGCAATGCCAAATTCTTTTTGCAAAACAAGAGCCACAGGGGCTAGGCAGTTGGTGGTGCAAGAAGCATTGGACACAACATGGTGTATGGATGGATCGTATTCTTTATCATTAACACCAAGCACAAGGGTTATGTCTTCTTCTTTGGCAGGTGCTGTAATAATAACTTTTTTGGCACCATTTTCAATATGCACATGGGCTTGCTTGGCAGAACGGAAAATACCGGTGGATTCAATAACTATATCCACACCATAATCACCCCAAGTGAGCATTTGTGGATCACGCTCTGCAAAGCAGTGCACATTCCAATCACCCACTTTTACATTACTGCCGTCTACTTGAGCGTCCATAAAGGCGCGACCGTATACAGAATCATATTCAAGCAAATGAAAATTGGTTTCTGCATCAAAAAGATCATTGATGGCAACAACTTCTACTTTATCTTGATAGCTGGCATATAAAGCGCGAAAAACTTGGCGTCCAATGCGCCCAAAGCCATTAATGGCTACACGTGTTTTAGACATATATTTTCTCCTGAGTAAGAGCTTGTTAGTAGTCTGTTAGATGGTGTTTTCAAATAGCGAATTTTCGCGTATATCAAGGAAGATGAGCTTACTTTAAGGGAGTGTATTCTTCTCATACTTGACCGAAAAAGTAAGCGATGTCTGACGCAGAGATACGTGAAAAGGTGCATTTGACGACACTATCTAATCTTCGTATACTTGATAGGCATGCTTAGCCATCAATTCATAATTATTACGCAATTGGTCGTGCAAACGAGCGTTTTGGATGGCTATTGCAGAAATGGCAGCCACAGCTTCAATGAAATTACGCTCATCTTCTGTGAAATCACGCTCTTTATCGGAATAAACACGAATAAGGCCAATGGCTTTACCGTCAATCATAAGTGGCGCAGACAATACAGAAACAAGCCCTTCGGCCTTGGCAGATTCTGGGTATTGAAAACGTCCATCGGCGGTAGCGTCGAGTAAGTGGATAATTTTACCTTGTAAAACTTCGGCATCCATACCACTGCGGGTTATCTCTACAGATCCTTTGCGCATGTAACTATCAGATAAGCCATAAGCGCCACTTGGCAAAAGAAAATTACCGGTGCGGTCTAAAAGTCTGATGGTGCAAGCTTTGCACTGCATGGTTTTTGCTGTTTGTTCAGAAACCTTGCGTAAAACATCCTTGGGTTCAAGGCTTGAATTTATGACAAGCGCCACATCACGCAAGGCCAAAAAATACTCCTGAGCCAT
>CAYJGS010000281.1:0-1698 GCA_964369505.1 uncultured Desulfovibrionaceae bacterium
GCACAAATTTGCAGAGCAAATTTGGCGTCTAAGACCTTCTGCACAATTGTGCAGAGGTCTTACATTAGGATTTAAAGGTTGACACTTATGCTGTTCTGACAGAAAACAAGTGAGTCACTTTAATATTATTATGAGGATACAATCTTTGTGTCCATAAGGTTGTTATATATGATTGTTGGTATACGATTTCGCCCACATGGGCAGTTATATTATTTTTCTTCTGAAATAGACTTATTTATGGACGATGGGGTTGTGGTGGAAACAGAGCAAGGCATCGGCTATGGCCGTGTGTGCTATGCGTGTGAAACCCTGTCTGAAAATGTGGTGGAAGGTCCCATCATACCTATTTTGCGCAAAGCCACAGCAGAAGATTGCCAAGCAGGCTTTGAAAATGAAGAATTAGCAAAGCAAGCCTTTCAATTTTGTAAAAATTGCATAGTAGATCGCGGACTTGATATGAAGCTTGTGGACGTGGAAGTTTTTTTTGATCGTAGCAAGATTATTTTTTATTTTACAGCACCGGCCCGCATAGATTTCCGTGAATTGGTAAAAGACCTTGTGCGCGAATACCGCGCGCGCATTGAGTTGCGCCAAATCGGCGTGCGCCATGAAACGCAAATGGTGGGGGCTGTGGGTAATTGCGGTATGGTGTGTTGTTGTCGCCGTTATTTACGCAAATTTGCGCCTGTGACCATACGTATGGCCAAAGAGCAAAATTTATTTTTAAATCCCGCTAAAATTTCAGGCATTTGCAGTAGATTGCTTTGTTGTTTGAGTTTTGAGCAAGAAAATTATGACAATTTTCATAACCAATGCCCAAAGCTTGGCAAAAAATATCAAACAGATATGGGTGACATGAAAGTTTTGCGCGCCAATATGTTCCGCAATACGGTTTCTTTGCTCAATGAGCGCAACGAAGAAGTGGAAATGACCTTGGAAGAATGGCAAGACATTAAACCCAATAGAACAGAAAGCGCTTCTAAAACTCCGCAAAAACAGCAGCAAAATCAGCATTTTCAAGGTGATGGTCTTCTTGTGGTAACGGTGTCCCCTGAAAATGTGGACGAATTGACAGAATTGGAAGATTTTGACGCATTGATGCAAGAAAGTATGCAGGTAAAAGAAAAACGTGCTCCGCAACAAAAACAAGGCAGCGGTATTTTTGGCTTAGCGCCACAAAAGCAAGATACACACAAAGATAACGAGCAAGAAGATACATAAGATTTTATATCAATGTACATTTTTATGCTAACAATTAAGCAAAATCAGAGGTTACAGTGTCATCATTCTATATAACCACCCCCATTTATTATGTGAATGCCAAGCCGCATCTTGGGCATGCGTATACCACCATTGTGGCAGATACCTTTACCCGTTTTCATAAATGCCTTGGGCAAGAAGCGTATTTTATCACCGGCACCGATGAACACGGAGATAAAATTGTGCAAGCGGCAGAAAAGGCCGGCCTTGAACCTCAGGCTTTTACCGATACCATAAGTGCAGAATTTCAAAGCCTTTGGGCTGATATGAACATGGGGCACAATGCCTTTGTGCGCACAACAGATGCTAAGCATAAAACGGTCGTGCAGGCTTTTTTGCAAAAAGTATATGATGCCGGCGATATTTATTTTGGTGAATTTGGCGGGCATTACTGCTATGGTTGCGAACGCGTTTATACAGAAAAAGAATTGGAAGAAG
>CAYJGS010000282.1:0-1649 GCA_964369505.1 uncultured Desulfovibrionaceae bacterium
TGTGCAAGGGGAGTAACCGGGTTTTTAAGACCCAGGCAATGTCAACAGCATGACCTTATGGGTCTGGCATTGCCCTTGAGCATCTCGAGTGGTAAGACCTTCACGACTATTGGATAGGATTTTCAAGTGCGCTTTTTTTGCTATTTGATAACACTGTCTTAGAGTCGCGAAGGTTTTTTTGTTTTTTAAGCAAATTACACAAGGATAATACAATGTTAGGCGAACACTCTATTTGGGAAATTTTAGGATTTTTAGGTTTTATTTTCTTTTTCTTATGGTTAGACCTTAACAACCACAAAGACAACAAGCCCGTGAGCGTAAAAAGTGCCGCCACATGGACAAGCATTTGGGTAACACTTGCCATGTGTTTTATGGCCTATATCTGGACAAATTTTGGCAGTGAGCCTGCGCAGCTTTTCTTGGCAGGCTATTTACTTGAAGCCTCACTTTCCATAGATAACCTCTTTGTTATCATGGCGATTTTTGGTTCTTTTGGCATTAAAGACGCGTTCCAACACCGTGTGCTCTATTATGGCATCTTGGGTGCGCTCATCATGCGCTTTTTATTCATTGCCGCAGGCACACAACTTGTGCAAGCTTTTGGCAACTATGCCCTTGGTATTTTTGGTTTCTTTATTCTTTGGACTGCTTGGAAAATGTGGCAACAACACGGCAGCGAAACCAAGGAAGTGGAAGATTATACCGACCACTTTGCCGTGCGTCTTACCGAACGCTTTATTCCTGTGCACCCACGCCTTGAAGGGCAAAACTTCTTTGTGCGCGTGGCAGACACCGAAGGTGGCAAGGCTGTATTAAAGGCAACGCCTCTTTTCCTCTGTTTGCTGGTTGTGGAAATGAGCGACGTTATGTTTGCCTTTGATTCTGTGCCGGCCATCATTGCCATAACACCTGATCCATTTTTGGTATACACCTGTAATATTTTCGCCATTCTTGGGCTTCGTTCCATGTATTTTCTTTTGGCCGCGGCCAAGCGTTATTTGCGCCATTTGGAAAAGAGCGTCATAGCCATTTTGGCTTTTATTGGTGTAAAAATGTTATTGGCCGTGTTTACCAGCGTGCATATGCCCCCCATGGCCAGTCTTGGCGTTGTGGGCGGTTTGCTCTTTCTTGGTATCGCCGCATCATTTTTACCTAACAATAAGACTGAGTAATATTATTTTACAATAAAGGAGGGAGGTAACTTCCTCCTTTAAGGATATTTCTATGATTGTAAGCCTTACAACAAGCGAACGCACCCCCAACCTTTGCATGACTTTGACCAAGGTATGGCTGCAATCGGTAAAAGCTTCACATCTTTTTCTTTCTTCAGAAGACATTGAAAGTCTCATTCCTTCGGTGGAACAAGGCTTGTGGCATATACCCACTCTTTTGGTGGCTTATGATGCAAACAAGGCCATAGGCTTTTTAGGCATAGAAAATCGTAAGATAGAAATGCTTTTTGTTTCGCCAGACCATATGGGCAAAGGCTATGGCAAGGCCTTGCTTTGCATGGCCATTGAAAAATACCATACAAATCTTGTGGATGTGAATGAGCAAAATCCCACAGCCAAAAGTTTTTATGAGCATTTTTCCTTTGTGACATATGCTCGCACCGAAGTGGACGATGCCGGGCGCCCTTTTCCTTTGCT
>CAYJGS010000283.1:0-1649 GCA_964369505.1 uncultured Desulfovibrionaceae bacterium
GCGAACGCGAAGAGCTTGAAAAGAACCGCAAGGTTGAAGTTAAGAAAGAAGGCTTTGGGCCATTTGTTAACGAGCCTATGGTAGATTTCACTCGTGCAGATCACAGAGCCATTTTCCCCGCAGAAATTGCTAAAATCCGCGCTAATGCTCTTGGTAAAACCTACCCCTTGTTCATCAATGGCAAGGATGTGGAAGTAGCTGATAAAATACCTACTTTAAACACTGCAAAGCCTTCTGAAATTCTTGGTCATGTATGCCAAGGCGGCATTGCCGAAGTGGATATGGCTCTTGCCGCAGCTCGTGAAGCTTTCCCCGCATGGCGCGACACACCACCCATTGAGCGCGCTGAATATTTGATAAAAGCCGCTGCTGCTGCTCGTCGCCGTATTTTTGAGCTCTGCGCTTGGCAAGTGTTAGAAGTGGGTAAGCAATGGGATCAATCTCAAGCTGACGTGGCCGAAGCCATTGACTTCTTAGAATATTATGCTCGCGAAATGGAACGCCTTGCCAAACCCCGCCGTTTGGGCAATGCCCCTGGCGAATTAAACCACTATATCTATGAGCCAAAGGGTATTACAGCCGTTATCGCCCCTTGGAACTTCCCCCTTGCCATCAGTATGGGCATGGTTTCTGCGGCCATTGTGTGCGGTAACCCCGTAGTGTATAAGCCTGCTAATATCACAGGCATCATCGGTTATCATTTAGTAGAAATCTTTAAGGAAGCCGGTCTTCCAGCCGGTGTGTTTAACTATGTGCCAGGGCGCGGCTCTGTCATGGGTGACTACCTTGTAGAACATCCAGATGTGAGTTGCATTGCCTTTACAGGTTCCATGGAAGTGGGCTTGCGCATAGTAGAAAAAGCCGGAAAAACCGGTCCTACACAAGCCAATGTGAAAAAAGTTATTTCAGAAATGGGCGGCAAAAACGCTATTATCATTGATGATGATGCCGATCTTGATGAAGCCATACCGCACGTGCTGTATTCTGCCTTTGCTTTCCAAGGGCAAAAATGCTCGGCTTGCTCACGCCTCATCGTTACCGATACCATTTATGATAAGGCTGTAGAACGCTTAGTAGAAAATGCCAAAGCCATGACCATAGGACCAGCTGAAGATTGCGCCTATGCCATGGGTGCTGTGGCTGACGCTGCCGCACAAAAGAATGTGTTGGAATATGCAGCCTTAGCAGAAAGCGAAGGCAAGCTCTTGTACAAGAGCCCTGTGCCTGAAGGCGAAGGCTATTGGGTGCCCATCACCATCGTGGAAGGTATCACCCCAGAGCATCGCATAGCCCAAGAAGAAGTGTTTGGTCCAGTACTTGCCGTAATGCGTGCTAAAGACTTTGACCATGCCATTGAGCTTGCCAATAGCACACGCTTTGCTCTAACCGGTGGTGTATTCAGCCGTTCGCCCAAGAACTTGGAAAAGACAAGACAAAAGTTCCGTGTGGGCAACTTGTACATTAACCGCAATAATACAGGTGCCTTGGTTGAACGCCAACCCTTTGGTGGCGCGCGCATGTCCGGTGTGGGAACCAAGGCCGGTGGCCCCGACTACCTCTTGCACTTTATGGATCCACGCGTGATTACAGAAAACACCATGCGTCGCGGTTTTGCTCCTGTGGAAGACGATGACGATTGGAGCGAATAA
>CAYJGS010000284.1:0-1613 GCA_964369505.1 uncultured Desulfovibrionaceae bacterium
TTTTTGGATGGAAAGGCCCAAAAATCAATCATTTAACGACAAAGCAAAGCTATGCCTATTCTTGATTTTTGGTCGCATTGACTATTGTCAACGCTCCATGAGATCCTGCACAATTATGTATAAGTTTTACGGTTCATTAATTCACGGTTTGCATTGTTACGGAAATTTTTTCCGCCCAACACAATCAAAAATAATCGTGCAAAATTTATACCGTTCTGAAAAGGTCAAACAAGAGAGATTATGAAATACTATGGATTTTTTTGATAAGACTTGTGGTGGAAAAATCTTGTAATAAAGGCAAGCTAAACACTGCACCCCCAGCGTCCATGACTTCTTTGGCACCCACTATACTTTGCACAGGCCAATCGCCGCCCTTGATGAGCACATGGGGCTGCAAAAGTTTGATGAGTTCCAAGGGGGTGTCTTCATCAAAATGGGTAACGTAGTCTACACTGGCCAAATGTGCAGCCATAAAAGCGCGGACTTCCAAAGATTGTATGGGCCTTTCATCCTTGCTGTTGCCCTTACCCAAGCGGCGCACCGAAGCGTCGGTATTTAAGCCAAGCACAAGCACATGGCCATGCGCTTTGGCACGCGCCAAAAGGTCCACGTGCCCAGGGTGCAAAATATCATAGCAACCATTGGTAAAAACCACGCGCAACGAAGGATTTTCTTCGCGTAATACTGCAAGTTCCGCAGCCAAGGCTTTTGCTTGCCATATTTTTGAGTGCGCTGGAAATTCCATATTCTATGCATCTTTGCGTTTTAGGGTGGCACATTCACCAAACATTACTATTTCCAGCCACTCATAGGCAAAATCAAGGCAAGCAAGGTCATGGGCCATAATCTGGCTACAGCGTTCGGTGGTGATTTCAAGTTTAGAAAATATTTTCATTTCTGCCAAAAATTGCCTAAAACGATCGGGCTGATATAAACATAAAATAACCATGGTGCCCATTTTGGGCGAAACAGGCGCACCGGAAGATTTTACCTTGGCCATGAGCTGCATATAGCGATCATTGGATTCATTATAGGGTTCAAGGCCTTGATCTTTAAGCCAAGTATGGGCAGTCCATTCTTTTCCGGCATCAAAGCCGCGGCAATGTTCTTCTTGCACAATGAAAAAGCGCTCCACCACTTGCCCATCATCGCCAACCTTGGTGCCACGCCCCAAAGGATAGGTGCGGCAAGCTCCAGGTCTATCTTCATACACAGAACAACCGGCCGGTGTTACAAAAGGGCAAGGCTCTGAAGGCCCATCCAGCATTTTTAATAAAGGCAAGGGAAATCCCGTATCGGGAAAGGTGCGCATTTGCGTATGTGTGCGCAAAAACTCTTCACTATTCACCCCAAGATTTTCACACAAACGCATTACATCATAAGGAGTTAAAGGCAAGGTCAATTCTGCACAGCAACGGTTAAAACACGCCACTGTTTCATTGCAAGCAAAAATAAATTTTTCGTCCTTTTGCAATTCCGGCAAAGAATCCAAAAGATTTTTACTACTATCTTCTGTCATTATATCACCTTGTTCAATGCGTATTCAATAATACCCTCAGCACCGGCGGCGCGTAATTTGGGAATAATATCGCGAACTAAGCCTGTGCTCACAA
>CAYJGS010000285.1:0-1591 GCA_964369505.1 uncultured Desulfovibrionaceae bacterium
AATGCCAGACTTGGTGCGGGTAAATATCTTATTGCCGAAGCTGATGAATCAGACGGTTCTTTTTTGTGCCTTTTTCCCATTATCAATGTGGTGACCAATGTGGATTTGGACCATGTGGATTTTTATGACAACCAACAAGAAGTGGACGATGCTTTTGTAAACTTCATGAATAAAGTGCCTTTTTATGGGCGCAATATCGTGTGCGGCGATGATGATGGTGTGCGTCGTCTTTTGCCAAAAATAAAAAGACCCGTGCTCACCTATGGCTTTGGCGAAGAAAACCATTTGCGCGCCATAATCATAGAATACGGTAAGCGTAACCGTTTTGCGGTGGCATTGCACGGTGAAAATCTTGGCATTGTAGAAGTAAACCAACCTGGAATGCATAATACTTTAAATGCTTTGGCAGCTATTGGTGTGGCGCTTGAAGCAGGCATTGACATAAAGCATTGCCAAATGGGCTTAGAGCGTTTTGGTGGTGTTGGACGACGTTTTGAATATAAAGGTGAAAAAAATGGCGTTACGGTTATCGATGATTATGGGCACCATCCTGCAGAAATAATAGCAACTTTGGGTACGGTTAAGCACGTATATCCTGAATCACGTGTGGTTGTGGCTTTTCAACCGCACCGTTTTAGCCGCACGCAAGCGTTTTTTGGCGAATTTTGTCAATCGTTTTCCCCTGTGGATAAATTGTTTTTGTGCGAAGTGTACGCTGCCAGTGAAAAACCTATACCCGGAGTGAGTGGGCAAAGCTTAGCCCAAGGTATTCGTCAGGTATCGGATGTGGATGTGACTTATTGTGAAGATTTTGAAACTTTGCTTAAAAAACTCAAAAAATTTCTACAGCCTGGAGATATTTTGCTCACACTTGGGGCAGGCACCATTACTCGTATAGGCCCCATGTATTTGCAATCTGTATAAAATAAATTGTAAAATAATGAGCAATAAATATAAAATCCGTGGCATTCAATAAGAAAAATTAGGTAAAATATGCTTGAAATCATCCATAATCCCTTACTTAGTGAAAGAACAACACTGCGGCTTGGAGGTCATGCCATAGCTGAAGTGAGGATTTTTGATGAAAAAGATATAGAGGATTTAGAGCCAACTATAAAAAAATTAGGCGGTGAAGTTTTTATATTGGGAGCCGGCAGCAATATTTTAGCACCAAATACGATTATGCCCATAATATTGCTAAAAGCTCATTGTAAAAATAGGCCTGAAATTGTAGAGCGCGATGGAGAAGAAATATTAATTCGCGTGGGCGCAGGAGTGCGCTTACCTATTTTATTAAGTATGTGTGCCAAGCAAGGTTTTTCTGGTTTAGAAGGTCTTGCTGGCATACCTGGTACCGTTGGTGGAGCCATTGCAATGAATGCCGGCTCATACGGAATGGAAACATGCAAAGCTTTGCACTCCGTAAAAATATATGCGCCTGAAATGGGAATTGCACATGTTTACGCTGATGATTTTTTATATGGCTACAGAAAATTTTCTATTGGAAAAATAAAATCGTGGTTTTTGCTTTTAGAAGCAACTTTTAACTTGACCAAAAAAGATAGTGATGGCATTAAAGAAGTAATGTTTC
>CAYJGS010000286.1:0-1582 GCA_964369505.1 uncultured Desulfovibrionaceae bacterium
TACCGCGCATAAGCTCTGCCACATCGGGATTTTTCTTTTGTGGCATGATGGAAGAACCTGTGGCATAGGTGTCCGGCAGACGGATAAAACCAAAGGCAGGGTTGGCCCAAAGCAAAATCTCTTCACAAAAGCGCGATAAGTGCATCATGGTGCATGAAGCTGTGAATAGGGCTTCGGCCAAAAAATCCCTGTCGGCCACGGCGTCCATGGAATTATTAAAAACGCCATACATGTGCAATTCTTCTGCCACCGCATACGGGTTTAAAGGGTAGGTGGTGCCGGCCAAAGCCGCCGCTCCCAAGGGGGAAATGCGCACCCTTTTTTCACATTCTTGTATGCGTTCGGCATCACGCATAAACATAAAAGCATAGGCCAGCAAGTGCTGGGCAAGGCTTACCGGCTGGGCAGGCTGCAAATGCGTATAGCCCGGTAAAATGGTGCTTTCATGCTCTTTGGCGCGTTGCTTAAACGTGCTTATAAGGGCATGAACTCCCTTTTGCCATGCGCGTAAACTGTCAGAAACATACAAGCGAAAAGCTAATCCCACTTGGTCATTACGGCTGCGGCCCGTGTGCAATTTTTTGCCCACATCCCCCACAAGTTCTGTGAGCCTTGATTCAATATTCATGTGCACATCTTCAAGCGATGTTTGCCACACAAAGGTGCCGGCTTCAATTTCTTCCTGCACAGTCTCAAGGCCTTGGATGAGAGTTTGGGCTTCTTCTGCACTGAGTATGCCTTGCTGTCCAAGCATACGCGCATGGGCTCTTGATCCCGCTATATCGTGGGCATACAATGCTTTATCATAAGAACAAGACTCGGTATAGGCCGCCACAAGAGCGGCCGGACCTTCAGCAAAACGACCGCCCCAAGCTGTGTTGGTTGTATTTGTTTTTGACATAATATTTTCTGTTGTAACGGTTAATTACGATAAAAAGTGATTATAGCATCAAAACATCAATATAGAGACTGTTCAAAAAGGGTGAGATACGAGGAAAATGGCTTCTTTTTGAGACAACATAGGGCTTTTATGACCCATGTCACGAAAAAAAAGCCATTTAACGAAGTAGATGATCCTTTTTCAACAGCCTAAATCTTTAGTTTTTGTTTCATGGCCGCCAATGTACGCAAACGCAAACCGTCCAAACGGATAAAGCCGGCCGCGTCCTTATGATCATAGGTGGTGGATTCTTCAAACGTGGCCAAATCGTGCGAGAAAAGACTGTAGGGCGAAGTGCGGCAAAGGGGCCAGGCATTACCTTTATATAATTTTAAAGTAACGGTGCCGGTAACAAATTCTTGGGCTTTGTCCATAAGCACTTGCATAACTTCACGTTCTGGCGCAAACCAAAAACCGTCGTACACTGTGGTGGAATAGCGCGGCACAAGCAAATCACGCACGGCAAGCACTTCGCGGTCAAGGCAAAGGCCTTCAAGATCGCGATGGGCTGTATAAAGTATGGTACCGCCGGGGGTTTCATATACGCCACGGCACTTCATGCCCACAACGCGGTTTTCTACCATATCAAGGCGGCCAATGCCGTGTTTGGCGCCAAGGCTATTCAAATGCTGGATGATGGTG
>CAYJGS010000287.1:0-1288 GCA_964369505.1 uncultured Desulfovibrionaceae bacterium
CACCATGCGTCGCGGTTTTGCTCCTGTGGAAGACGATGACGATTGGAGCGAATAAGATTATAATTCTTAATAGATAAATGAAAAAGGGGAAGAATGCTTGCATTCTTCCCCTTTCCAGAGTGATGACAAAGTCTTCTGGGGGAACCTTTTTTGTGAACAAAAAAGTGTTCCCCCCGCTCAGAACTGGCCCCCTCCAAAAAAAACTTTAATTGCGGCAATAGCTTATCTTTGAAATATAAATTTTGCCGCATTTAATATTTAAAAAAAAACACGACTCATAACGCTTTTCTAAAGCCTTAAAATCTAATTTTAAATTTTTCTTTGTATATATTACAAAGTGTTTTTGCGATATGGCTTTATCGTCAAAATGAATATGTATTTAGCCGCCTAGATAGGCTTCTTTAACCTTGGGGTCTGCCAACAGTGCTTTGCCTTCGCCTTGCAATACAATTTGCCCCACTTCTAAGATATAGGCATGGTGTGCCACGGAAAGGGCGGCAAAGGCATTTTGTTCAACAAGCAAGATGGTTTTGCCTTCAGCATTGATTTTTAAAATAATATTAAATATTTCCTTGACTAAGAGTGGAGCTAAACCAAGGGATGGTTCGTCAAGCATAAGCAAGTCAGGTCGACTCATAAGAGATCTGCCCACAGCCAGCATTTGTTGTTCGCCGCCGGAAAGGGTGCCGCCTTTTTGCCACAGGCGTTCGCGTAAACGGGGGAAAAGGTCGTATACCCATTCAATATCTGCGGCTATGCCATCTTTATCTGAGCGGCTATAGGCGCCAAGATGCAAGTTTTCTTCGACAGTTAAGTGGGGCAGGATGCGTCGCCCTTCGGGGGATAAAGATATGCCAAGACGCACCATATCTTCAGGGGGTAAGCCCAGCAATTCTTTAGAGGGGGAAGCTTCGTGCCGCTTAAAAGCAATACTGCCGCTGGAGCCTTTGTTTAAGCCGGCTATAGAGCGGATAATGCTGCTTTTTCCGGCACCATTGGCACCGATGAGTGTAACAATACTGCCACGCGGAATATGCAAATCCACACCCTTCACAGCTTCAATGCCACCATAGCGTACTTTAAGTTCTTTAATTGTTAGCATTTACACCACCATATCTTCGCCAAGGTAGGCTTTAATAACGTCGGGGTTGGTGCGAATGGCTTCGCCGGTGCCTTCTGCAATAAGGCAACCATATTCCATAACCCAAATATATTCACAAACACCCATAACCACTTTCATATCGTGCTCAATGAGCAAAATGGTCAAGTTAAATTCATCGCGTATATG
>CAYJGS010000287.1:1298-1557 GCA_964369505.1 uncultured Desulfovibrionaceae bacterium
AGTTCCATGCTTTCTTGGGGATTCATGCCAGCAGCCGGTTCGTCCAAAAGAAGGAACGTTGGCTCTGTGGCCAAGGCGCGCGCAATTTCAAGGCGGCGTTGTGCTCCATAGGGTAAGCTGTTGGCTTTTTCGTGTATGTAGGGTGTCAGTTCCAAGCGATCGATGAGCTTGGCAGCTTTTTCGCGTATATGGTTTTCTTCGCGCGTAAAAATGGGCAAGGCCAAAGGCGCCATCCACCAAGGCTTTTTACGGCGCACAT
>CAYJGS010000288.1:0-1554 GCA_964369505.1 uncultured Desulfovibrionaceae bacterium
TCAGGGCTTGCGCCAAAGAAGGTTTCCCCTGCATTTTCATAGGCAAAAATATACGAATTAATATTTTTTTCAAATAAATTTAATAGAATACTTGGCAGATAAAAACAGGTATCGCAAGTAAACCGTATTTTCCTTGCGGCTACAACTTTTTCAAAGGCGCCTTTAGCCATATGCTGTTTAATGGCTTGGAATAATGTTTTCCAATCGTCATAGCTATCGTTGTGCCGCACTATTTGGTGCTGTTTTTTTGTAAATGTTGACCTAGAGAAAGTGCCAACCCCATCGCCCAAAGAATCTTTAAAAGAATTGTAAACAATTTCGCCTTTTTCTATTATGCAATAAAAGGCAAATTTTTTTGCACAGCGTGCATTATCATCTGCAAAAAAGGTCATGGGATACAGCGTATAGGGTGCGTTGCAAGAATTATGGCAGGATTTAATGCCTAAAATAAATTTTTCCGCATGGGGATTATACAGAAAAAACTTGTTTTCGCCGCGGTATTTTTCCCAATAGCTTAGTATTATTTCAAATGCTTGAGCTGTGTTTATTGCTGTTTTTGACATGGCTTTACGATTTTTTGCGTTAAAAATATGGCATCAATACGAATGTATATTATTTTGCGGTAAGGGCAGCAAATCTGCGCATGGTCAAATGGCAAATTGCCACAGCCAAGGCGTCGCTGGTGTCTAAGGCCCAGTTGTGATTTTTGATGTTTAAAAGCCTAGCCACCATAAAGCTCACCTGACTTTTATCGGCATGTCCATGCCCCACAAGAGTTTGTTTTACAAGGGTTGCTTCGTAATCGTTGACGCTTAGACCTTGGCCGGCACAAGCCGCAATGGCTGCACCACGGGCTTGACCAAGCTTTAAGGCTGCTGCGGCGTTTTTTGCGGTGAAGATTTGCTCGATGGCGGCTTCTTCAGGTGAGTTTTTAGCAATAATGCTTGTAAGTTCAGTATAAATAATAGCAAGTCGTTCAGAAAAAGATATACCGGCACGGCTTGGGCTTTTTATGGCGCCGCAATCCACAAGGTGCAAAACACCAGATGTTTCTTGAACAATACCCCAGCCCGTTATGCGCGAGCCGGGGTCAATACCTATGACGGTGCAAGACATAAATCTATATCTTTATTCCATTTCTGCCAAAACTTCTTCAGGAAGGTCAAAGTTGGCATACACATTTTGCACATCATCACAATCGTCCAAGGCGTCCATAAGGCGCAAAACTTTGCGGCCTGTGTCGGCATCAAGGGCAATGGTGTTTTGGGGAATCATGGCAAGTTCGGCCGAAAGCATTTCCACTTCTGCCCCTTCTAGGGCATCGCGCACAGAGGTAAAGTCGGTTAAAGCCGTATGTATGGTCCACGTGTCGCCATCGTCAATAACATCGTCAGCACCTGCTTCAAGAGCCACTTCCATCATGGCATCTTCGGTATATTTGGCTTTATCTATGCTGATAACGCCCTTACGGTCAAACATCCAAGACACACAGCCGGTTTCGCCCATGGATCCGCCATGCTTGGTCAAAAGGTGACGCACTTCGGCCACGGTGCG
>CAYJGS010000289.1:0-1539 GCA_964369505.1 uncultured Desulfovibrionaceae bacterium
TTCTAACCCGAAGGGGGGCTTTTTGCGTAGCGTGTAAGCGCAAGCAAAAAGTATAAAGTGCTGGTTTTGAGGCATTTTGGGAGGAATTTTCAAGTTTTTTCTTCTGCCAAGGAAGAGGTAATTTTCCTGCGAAAGCGTACTTAAGTACGTGCGTAAAGGAAAATTGCATCTGACGCAGGCAGGAGGAAAAAGATAAATTCCCCAAAAATGCCTCAAAGTAATGCTAAAGGCCGCAAGGCCGCATACAAAACACACAGACATGGATTGATCAAGAAAAACTATCCCTTCTTTCTCAATTCTTCCCATTCCCAAGCCGTGCGTAAAATAACATCCAGCTCATAAAATTCCGGTTTCCAGCCAAGTTCTTGCCGTGCTTTTGTGGCATCTCCCACAAGGGCTGCCGGGTCTCCTGCACGACGCGGAGCCTCTATGGCCTTAATGGGGCTGCCGCTCACTTCTTTTGCCATGGCAATAATTTCACGCACGCTATAACCTTGTCCATTGCCAAGGTTGTAGGCCGTGCTTTTTTCTCCGCTAAAAAGTCTTTCCAAGGCCAGCACATGTGCTTTCGCCAAATCGCATACATGAATATAGTCGCGTATGCAAGTGCCGTCTTTGGTGGCATAGTCGGTGCCAAAGATATGTATGGCTTTTTCTTCGTCTTGTGCCGCTTGCAGCACCAAGGGTATCAAATGGGTTTCCGGCTCGTGCCATTCGCCAATGGGAATGTGGCGCGAGCTTGGCAAGGCACCTGCAGCATTGAAATAGCGTAAACATGTATAGGGCATATTGTATGCTCGGTCAAAATCTTCCAGCATCCATTCCATCATAAGCTTGGTACGTCCATAAGGATTGATGGGATTTTGGCTGTGATCTTCTGTAAGCAGTGCTGTGTCGCTATTTGGTTGCCCATAGGTGGCGCAGGTGGAAGAAAATATGAAGTTTTTGACATCATATTTTTGCGCAGTTTGCAAAAGGCTAAATGTTTTTGCTACGTTATTGTGATAATATTTGGCAGGGTCTTGCACTGATTCACCCACATAAGCAAAAGCCGCAAAGTGCATGATGCCGTGTATAGTTTGCTTTGTAAATATTTCTGCAAGCAAGGCTGTGTCACCCAAATCGCCAATGACATGTTCGCCAAAGCGCAAGAATTCCTTGTGCCCTGTGGAGAGGTCGTCTAACACAATGACATTATAGCCGCATTCTTGAAGGAGCAGGGCTGTGTGGCTGCCAATATAACCGGCACCGCCTATGACTAAGATGTTTTTTTTCATATTGTTTTTTGTTTGTTATACGTTTTTTTGCGCACTTTGCGCAGCTTTAGGTTTTATGCGTGACTTCACGCAAGGGTGCTTACCCTTAGTTTTCGCCTAATTATGTAAAATACACAGTAATAGTGTCACCACTAGCAATATCAGTAAATGTGTGCCCTGTGGTGCCTGTATCTATATAAGTTTGCAAGGTATTACCGCTATGCCTTTGTCCAAAAACTGTAAGCATATCGTCATTGGCATTTAAACCTATAATGGTGATATA
>CAYJGS010000290.1:0-1527 GCA_964369505.1 uncultured Desulfovibrionaceae bacterium
CGCCACCAATCAGGCGAGCCGCCTCCTTGATGATTTCGCCAGCCTTGAGCCCTGCTCGCCACCCAAGAAGAGTTCTAAATAGCCACGCCAAGAAGCAAGGCCGCCCAAGGTTTCTTTAGAGCGGTATATGCCGTCTTCCACAAGCAATTGGGCTCTGGCTATATCTTCTTTGCTAAAAGCCGTAGCCTTAAGGCTGGCCAAATCTGCCACAAATTCTTTCCAAAAAGCTTCTAATTTGTGCATATCAAGCTGCACGGTAAAATACAGCATACCTATGCGCTCAAAGCTGTAATTACCCACGCTGATGGCATCAACTAGCTGTTTTTCATATTTATATTTTTTGTATAAATATGATGTGGCGTCACCGCCAAGCACATGCGCCAAAATATCAAGCTGCAAGCTTTGCACATCGGTCAAGCCTGGAACGGGCAAGGCCATGCTTAAATACACTTTGTTCCAAGCTCCGTGCATAACTTTAACGCTGCTATTTTGCAAAGTATTTGCTTGTAAAATTTGCACAGGTTGCAAGTCAGAAGTATTTTCTAAAGAACCAAAAAGTTTTTCTGCTTCTTGTAATACTGCCTTGGCGTCAATATTTCCCACAACTACCAAGAGCATATTTTGCGGTTGATAATATTTGGCAATATAGGCACGCATGGATTCCGGAGTTATGGCTTTAATGGTGTCTTCAAAGCCGATGATGGGGCGTTCATAAGAAGTATTTTTAAGGGTTTGCCCTTGCAAAGACTTAAAAACAAGTTGCCCCGGATTATCGTTGGACCTTTGCAGTTCAGAAAGCACCACCTCCTTTTCCGAAGCCAATTCTTTGGCGTCAAGGGTGGCATTAAAAGCCATATCTTTCACCACATCCATGCCAAGCTGCCAATGTTCTGAAGGCATATCTGTTAAATACACAGTATAATCAAAGCTTGTGGCAGCATTGAGATAGCCCCCCACGGCCTCCACTTCTTGCGAAATGGCACCCACGGGGCGAGTAGTTGTGCCCTTAAACACCATATGTTCAAGTACATGGCTTATGCCGGCATCTTCCGGTGTTTCATAGGCAGAACCTGCCCGAACATAAAGACGCGTGGAAACTAAGGGAAAGCGCGTATCTGGCAAGATATACACGGTAAGCCCGTTTTTTAAAATGGTTATGTGCGCTTTATCCGCAAGCATGGCAGGTGCCACGGCAGCTAGAGAAGTTTTTTGCTCTTTGGCAGTATTTTCTGCTGCATAAATGTTTGGTGTATGACTCATAATAATTCCTAGGCAGCCCAGAAGGGCCAATAAAAGGCTTTTGATTTGCATAAAAAAACTCCATATATAAAATGATACATAATTAGACTATAATTTTTTGGGCGATTTTATGGTTGGCATATAAAAATACCCGATGCAGAAAAGTAACGAAGCCTTATAAAAAGTCAAGGTAAGAAATGGACAAATGCCGCGAAACTTGCTTATTTTCGCGAAATTTATCTTTATGCGCTCACGGCGGCAGGTATGATGCGCACGTAAACAAGTGAC